>NZ_JACVTT010000008.1:0-81373 GCF_016624665.1 Stenotrophomonas sp. S39
CCAACGGTGGGCACCCACCCGCAGGGTCATGCCCCGGTCGCGCCGGGCCATGCCCGGCGAGCGCCGCTTCTGCCCCGGCCCCATCCGGCCATCCAGCCCATGACCGCCAACCCCCGACGCCGCTGACCCTGTTCAGCGCACGCGCCTCGGTCCCGGTGGCCGGCCATGCGACAATGGCCGGCCTGATCCAGCCACGGTAGTTCCCGGCGTGACCGAAACTGTCGCCGCCCCGCGCAAGCTCGATGACGCCTTGAAGGACGCGATCCGCAAGGCGTACACGACGCTGCAGGCCAACACCCCCGGCTTTTCCACCCGCCGCTCGCAGAGCCAGATGATCGGCGTGGTGTCGCGTGCGCTGTCCACCAGCGGTGGCGTCGGCGTGGTCGAAGCGCCCACCGGCGTCGGCAAGAGCCTGGGCTACCTGACCGCGGGCGTGCCGATCGCCCTGGCCAGCAAGAAGAAGCTGGTCATCAGCACCGGTACCGTGGCCCTGCAGTCGCAGCTGGTCGAGCGCGACATTCCCAATTTCCTCAAGGCCACCGGCCTGGAAGCGACCGTGGCGCTGGCCAAGGGCCGCACCCGCTACCTGTGCACGCGCAACGCCGCCGAAGCGCAGGGCGAGGGTGCGCAGGGCGGCATGTTCGAGGACGAAGCGCCGCTGTACGACCGGCCGCTGGCGCCCATCGAAATGGACATCGCCAAGCGCCTGTCCGATGCCTTCACCAGCGGCACGTGGGATGGCGACATCGACAACGCGCCGGAAACCATCAGCCCCGGCCTGCGCAGCCGCATCACCACGCCCGCCTCGGCCTGTGCCGGGCGCCGCTGCGCGTATTCGGCGCAGTGCGCGGTGCTGCGCTCACGCAACACCGTGCGCGACGCGCAGATCGTGGTGACCAACCACGCGCTGCTGCTGTCGGCGCTGTCCATTGGTGACAGCGACAACGGCCAGCCGATGATCGCCGCGCCGTCGGACATGCTGCTGGTGCTGGACGAAGGCCACCACATCGGCAACGTGGCCATCGACCAGGGCGCGGCCAGCCTGGCCCTGGACGAGATGGCCAAGCGCACCGGCCGCCTGCAGATCCTGATTGCCGGCGCCTACCGCGCGGTCGACAAGGATCGCCTGGGCAACCTGCTGCCGAACGAAGCCATCGACGTGGCCAGCAACGTGGCCAAGCAGCTGCGTGCGTTCCGCGACCACGTGGAAGCAGTGTGGATGCCGGCGCCGGCCGACGAGGACCCGATGTGGCGCGCCGCCAACGGGCGCCTGCCCGAGGCCTGGCGCGAGCCGATCGAAGCGCTGGCCGACGATACCCGCAGCCTCTACAACTGGGCCACCGCTGCCACGGCACAGGTGGCCAAGGGCAAGCCGGATGACGCCGCGCGCGAGCGCCTGCAGCGCAACCTCGGCATGGCGCTGGAAATGATCGAGCAGCAGTACAACCTGTGGCAGGCCTGGCGCCGCGAGGACAAGGAGGGTGCGCCACCCACCGCGCGCTGGGTCACTGCCACCCGCGACGGCGACCTGGTGCTGCACGGCTCGCCGGTGTCGGCCGCGCACGTGCTGCGCAAGCTGCTGTGGGATGAAGTGGATTCGGTGGTGATGACGTCGGCCACGCTGACCGGCGGCGGTGACTTCCAGTCGCTGGCCATCGACAACGGCATTCCGCCGGAAGCGGAAATGGTTTCGCTGGCATCACCCTTCGATCTGCCCAACCAGGCCGAGCTGATCGTGCCCAAGTTCCCGGTCACGCCTGATGACCGCGAAGGCCATCCGCGCGAAGTTGCGCGCTATCTGGACCAGGAACTGGACTGGGCCAAGGGCTCGATGGTGCTGTTCACCTCGCGCTGGAAGATGGAGAAGGTGGCCGGCCTGATGTCGGCCGCACGCCGCAAGCAGGTGCTGGTGCAGGGCGACATGTCCAAGACCCGGCTGATCGACGAACACCTGCGCCGCGTCGCCGCGGGCGAGGGCTCGGTGCTGTTCGGCCTGAACTCCTTCGGCGAAGGCCTGGACCTGCCCGGCGAAGCCTGCACCACGGTGGTCATCACCCAGGTGCCGTTCGCGGTACCGACCGACCCGCAGACCGCCACGCTGAGCGAATGGGTGGAAGCGCGCGGCATGAACGCCTTCAATCTGATCGCCATCCCGCACGCGCTGCGCACGCTCACCCAGTTCGCCGGCCGCCTGATCCGCACATCCACCGACACCGGCCGCGTGGTCATCCTCGACTCGCGGCTGCTGACCCGCCGTTATGGCAAGCGCATCATCGACGCGCTGCCACCGTTCAAGCGCGTGATCGGCTGACGATCAGAAGGTAGCGCCGGGCCATGCCCGGCGGAGCGCCTCAACCGCCTTCCGGTTTCCGGCAGGCCTGGTTGCCATAGGCGTTGTGGTAATCGCGATCAAAGCAGCGCAGGAAGCCATCGAGCACGTCCAGGTTCGGTGGCCAGGCCACATCCACCTTCTGCCCGCCTGCGGTCGTGAAGTGGTAGCGCCCATTCTTCAACGCCCCCGCGAATTCCTCCGGTGTGGGAATCGCGACCAGCACCGCGCGGGACTTCTCCAGTGCCGCACGGTCGTGCTGCAGGAAGGCAACCGTGCCGTCCACGTAGGCATTCCAGTAACCGGGATCCTTGTCCTTCGGCTTGTAGGTACGTTGCATCAGCGCAATCGCCTGGGCCGTCTGCCCGAGCTCGGCGCGCAGCTGCCCCTCATGCCAGAGGATGGTGGTGTTGCCCGCCGCCTTGGGCAGAGCGCTGTAAGCGGCAAGCAGGTCGGCCGCCTCGCGCTGGCAATCACGCTCGGCCAGCGGGCGCCAGCCGCCTTCCAGGTCCTGATCGAACGCATCCGGTTCCATCGCCAGCAGCGCATCGCGGTCGTAGCTGCAGTCTGGCGCCTTCGGCGGTTCGGCTGCGGTGCCCAGTGCAGCGGCCAGGGCAAGCGAAAGCAACGTCATCACAACCTCCGTGTCAGTGAGTACCCGGACACCGTACCAAACTGGCACGGGTAGTGCCGGCCGCTGGCCGGCAACCTCGCAGATCGGACGACCGTGGTGCGACTGCACACGGCTGGACCATCATCGCGATTCGGCTCAAGCAGACTGGATGATGTGCTGTGCTGTGCTGTGCTGTGCTGTGCCGTGCTGGGGTCGGAGCCCTTTCTGCGAAAGGGATCCGACCCCACGGCCATTCAATCGCCCAAGAGAGCCGTATTGCGCACCGCGCCCTTGTCGGCGCTGGTGGCCAGCAGCGCGTAAGCCTTCAGCGCACTGGTGACCTTGCGCGGGCGTGCTTCACGCGGCTTCCAGCCACGTGCGTCGGCCTCGGCGCGGCGCTGGGCCAGGGTGGCCTCGTCCAGCAGCAGGTCGATGCGGCGTGCGGGGATGTCGATGCGGATGCGGTCGCCGTCTTCCACCAGGCCGATCGTGCCGCCGCTGGCGGCTTCCGGCGAGACGTGGCCGATCGACAGGCCCGAGGTGCCGCCGGAGAAACGACCGTCGGTCAGCAGCGCGCACTGCTTGCCCAGCCCCTTCGATTTCAGATAGCTGGTGGGGTAGAGCATTTCCTGCATGCCCGGGCCACCCTTCGGGCCTTCGTAGCGGATGACCACCACGTCGCCGGGCTGCACTTTGTCGGCGAGGATGCCGGCCACGGCCGCGTCCTGGCTCTCGAACACGCGCGCGCGGCCTTCGAACACGTGGATGGATTCGTCCACGCCGGCGGTCTTCACCACGCAGCCATCGACGGCCAGGTTGCCGCGCAGCACGGCCAGGCCGCCTTCGGCGGAGTAGGCGTGTTCGACGCTGCGGATGCAGCCTTCGGCGCGGTCCACGTCCAGCGTGGGCCAACGCGTGGCCTGGCTGAAGGCCACCTGGGTGGGAATGCCGGCCGGGCCGGCCCGGAAGAAGTCGTGCACGGTCGGTTCGCTGCTGACCGCCACGTCCCAGCGCTCGATGGCGTCGGCCAGGGTGCGGCTGTGTACGGTGGGCACGCTGGTATCCAGCAGGCCGCCGCGCGCCAGTTCGCCGAGGATGCCGTACACGCCGCCCGCGCGGTGCACGTCTTCCATGTGGTACTTGGGCGTGTTCGGCGCCACCTTGCACAGCTGCGGCACGCGCCGCGACAGCGCATCGATGTGGGTCAGGTCGAAGTCCACTTCGGCTTCCTGCGCTGCGGCCAGCAGGTGCAGGATGGTGTTGGTGGACCCGCCCATGGCGATGTCCAGGGTCATCGCGTTGGCGAACGCGGCCTGGGTGGCGATGCCACGCGGCAGCGCGCTTGCTTCCTCGCCGCCGTACCAGCGATGGCACAGTTCGACGATCAGGCGGCCGGCGCGCAGGAACAGCTGCTCGCGGTCGGCGTGGGTGGCCAGGGTCGAGCCGTTGCCGGGCAGCGACAGGCCCAGCGCTTCGGTCAGGCAGTTCATCGAGTTGGCGGTGAACATGCCCGAGCACGAACCGCAGGTGGGGCAGGCGCTGCGTTCGAACTCAGCCACCTTTTCATCGCTGGCGCTTTCGTCGGCGGCGATGACCATCGCATCGACCAGGTCCAGCTTGTGCTCGGACAGCTTGGTCTTGCCGGCTTCCATCGGGCCGCCGGAGACGAACACCACCGGGATGTTGAGGCGCAGCGCGGCCATCAGCATGCCGGGGGTGATCTTGTCGCAATTGGAAATGCACACCAGCGCATCGGCGCAGTGCGCATTGACCATGTACTCGACCGAGTCGGCGATGATCTCGCGGCTGGGCAGCGAGTACAGCATGCCGTCGTGGCCCATGGCGATGCCGTCGTCCACGGCGATCGTGTTGAATTCCTTGGCGACGCCGCCGACCTTCTCGATCTCGCGCGCGACCAGCTGGCCGAGGTCCTTCAGGTGCACGTGGCCGGGCACGAACTGGGTGAAGGAGTTGGCGATGGCGATGATCGGCTTGTGGAAGTCGCCATCCTTCATGCCGGTGGCGCGCCACAGGGCGCGGGCGCCGGCCATGTTGCGGCCGGCGGTGGAGGTGCGGGAGCGGTATTCAGGCATGGCTGGCGGAACGGGCGGGCCGTACAACGTGGGGGTCGCTCGATCATGGACAATTTTTTCGGTTGCTGCTGCAACCACCGAAGGTGGCCCGGCAGGGCTGCGCCCTGCACCTGCCGAACCAACGTCAACGTCAAAAGCTGGCTATCCGTGGGACGCCGGGGTGGGTCCGGTGGCAGGGGACGCCGTGAACCCGTCCATGGAGGCTTGGTCGCCGCATCCATGCGGCTCACACCTCTGCCACCGGACCCACCCCGCCTCCGACAGTTGGCCGCGACCTGACGGGGTCGGATCCCATCGCGGCGCGATGGGCTCTGCCCCGGTGGCCAACGAAAATGAAATTCCGTTCATCTTTCCCACTTTGCCGATTCCGGTTGTTGGCCCGGATTTGGCATCATTGGGGGAATTGATCCGATTCCGAGGCATGACGCCATGAAGCGTTCCCGCACCACCGCGCTGCTGTTGATGAGCGCTGCACCCCTGCTGTTCACCGCCTGCCAGAAGGAAGAGCAGGTGCAGGTGCAGGAAGGCCTGTACACCTCGGTGCAGGCCTGCACCGAGGCGACGGGTGATCCGTCCTCGTGCCGCAACGCCTTTGCCGAGGCGCAGCAGAAGGCCGCCGATGCGGCGCCGAAGTACGCCAGCAAGGAAGCCTGTGAGCAGGACTACAAGCCTGAGCAGTGCGTGCAGCAGCACACCTCGGCCGGTACCTCGTTCATCGGCCCGATGATGATGGGCTTCTTCATGTCGCAGATGCTGAGCAACCGCGGTGGCCTGGCCCCGCAGGCGCCGGCGTCGGCCCCGGCCTACCAGGACAAGAACGCCGGCTGGGCGCGTCCGGCCCCGGGCGGCACCGGTGGCATGAACACCGCCAGCGGCATCGGCGCGGGCAAGGCCGGCCTGGCCCCGGTCAGCAGCGAGCCGAACCGCGCCGTCACCGCCAGCCGCAGTGGCTTCGGCAGCACCAGCGCCCGCCGCAGCGGCGGCAGCTTCGGCGGCTGATCGACCCATGCAGCGAATTCGCATTGCCGAGCGCGCCCAGTGGCGGGCGCGCGCGGAGGAAGCCGGTTTCCGCTTCCATACCATCGATGGCCAGCCGTACTGGGATGAAAGCGCGTATTACGCCTTCACCCTGCGCCAGATCGAGGTGGACATCGAAGACCCCAGCGCCGAGCTGCACCAGATGGCGCTGGACCTGGTGGGCGATGTCATCGCCAGCGAGCGCCTGATGGACCAGCTGGCGATCCCCGCGCAGTACCGCGACTGGATCGCCGAAAGCTGGCGCCAGCGCCAGCCGCACCTGTACGGGCGCCTGGACCTGGCTTATGACGGCACCGGCCCGGCCAAGCTGTACGAACTGAACTACGACACGCCGACCTCGCTGTTCGAGGCCAGCTTCTTCCAGTGGCAGTGGCTGGAGGACCAGCGCAATGCCGGCCGCCTGCCGCAGCACGCCGACCAGTTCAACGGCATGCACGAGGCCCTGGTCGAGCGCTTCGGCGAACTGGCCGTGCGCCTGCCGCCGCCGCTGTATTTCAGCGCCGTGGGCAGTTCGGACGAGGACCGTGGCACGGTCGATTACCTGCGTGACTGCGCGGCCCAGGCCGGCCTGCAGGGCGAGGCGATCGCCATCGAGGATATCGGCCTGTCCGAGGATGGCCGCTTCACCGCGCTGGACGACACGGTGATCGGCACGCTGTTCAAGCTGTACCCGCTGGAAGACCTGATGGCCGAGGAATTCGGCCGCGCGCTGCCCGGCTCGGGCATCCAGCTGCTGGAACCGGCGTGGAAGGCGGTGCTGAGCAACAAGGGCATCCTGCCGCTGCTGTGGCAGCGCAACGTGGGCCACCCGAACCTGCTGGAAGCGCACTTCGATGATGGCAGCGCGCTGGCCTCGGGCTGGGTGCGCAAGCCGCTGTTCTCGCGCGAAGGCGCCAACATCGAGATGCACCTGGCCGATGGCAGCACGCAGCGCAGCGACGGCCCGTACGAAGGCCCGGCGATCATCCAGCGCGCGCACCCGCTGACCCGCTTCGAAGGCGGTTATCCGCTGGTCGGCAGCTGGGTGATTGGTGACCACGCCTGCGGCATCGGCATCCGCGAGGACGACAGCGCGATCACCCGCGACAGTGCGCGCTTCGTGCCGCACGCGATCGTGGACGAAGCGCCGACGCGGATCTACGTCTGATGGCGGTGCGGCGCGACCGCACCCCGCGGCTTGCCGCGCCGCCGGGTCGCCATCGGGATGATGGCCATGCCCTGTGGCGCTATGCCGACCGGGTGGCGGTGCGCTGCCATCGTTGTGATACGCCTGGCTGGGTGATCGGCCCCACCGACTCGCGGCGCTTCCGTTGCCTGGGGTGCAGCGAAGCACTGGATGGCGGTTGCGGCTGCGGTCGCTGCAGGCCCAGTGCCTGGGTGGGGCCGGTGCGCTACAGCGGCTACCGGCCGTGTGGCTACTGCGGCCACAAGTGGGTAAGCGCTGAAGCGCACCGTGCACGCGCGACGGCGCCGCTGCGGACGCTGGCGGCGGATTGCAGCCAGTGCGGCCGCAGCAGTGAGGTGGACGTGACCCTGTCGCGGTGGCGTGGCAACGAAGCCATCGACCCCGATTTCGGCCTGCCGCTGCGGTTGGTGGAGAAGACCGCTGCCGGTCTGCTGTGGGCTTACAACGCCGAGCACCTGCAGGCGCTGCACGACTACGCCACGGCCACGCTGCGCGAAGGCAGCGGGCATCATCGCTCGATGTTCTCGCGCCTGCCGCAGTGGATGAAACTGGCCCGCAACCGGGTGCTGCTGCAGCGCGCGGTGGAGCGGTTGCAGCGGCGGTTGCTGGGCGAACGCTGACACTGCAGCCGAGCATGGGCTCGGCTCTACGGGAATCCAGCTGTCTGTAGAGCCGAGCCCATGCTCGGCTCCGGCCCGGCGCTACCGGTTACAGCAGGCCTTCGCGCTTCACTGCCAGATACCGTTCCACCAGCGCGGCGGGCAGGGCGTCGGCGGTCACGTCCAGCACCATCACCTTCTCGCTGCGCAGGGCTTCATGCGCCTTCGCGCGCTGCTGCAGGTACAGCGCGGCAGCACCGGCCTGGGCGGCGTCTTCCAGCGTGTGCACCTCGCCATCCAGTGCGGTGTCCAGTTCGCGTTCGCGCAGGCTGGCCACGCACACCAGGTGGCGGCGCTGCAGCAGGCGCACCGCGGCCAGCAGGTCTTCGATGTCTTCGTCGCGCACGTTGCTGACCAGCATCACCAGCGCGCGCCGGCGCTGGCGCAGCGAGACTTCGGTGGCGGCGGCCAGGTAATCGGTGGCCACGGCCTGCGGCTGCAGGTCATAGCTGGCGCGCAGCAGGTGTTCCACCGTGCCCATGCCACGCTGCGGCGCCACCCAGCGGCGTTCACCGCCCACCGCGAACAGGCCGGCGGCATCGCCCTGGCGCAACGCCAGGTAGGCCACCACCAGCGATGCGTTCAAGGCATGGTCGAAGTGCGAAAGACCGCCTTCGCTGGCCAGCATGCGCCGGCCGCTGTCGAGCATCAGCAGCAGCTGCTGGTTCTTCTCGTCCTGGTACTCGCGCGAGATCAGCTTGCGCGCGCGCGCGGTCGCCTTCCAGTCGAGCTGGCGCAGGCTGTCACCGATGCGGTACTCGCGCATCTGGTGGAAATCGGTGCCTTCGCCGCGCCGCCGCTTCACGTGTGCGCCCACCAGCCGCGACGCCTGGTCGGCACTGAACAACGCGAAGCGGGTAAGCGGCACGAAGTTGGGATAAACCCGCACTTCCAGCGCCGGCGGCAGCGTGCGCTGCTGCCACCACAGCCGCCACGGCGAGCGGATACGTACGTCCACGCCCTCAAACTGGAAGCGCCCGCGCTGCTGCGGCTGCACCTGGTAGTGCAGGGTGCTGGCGTGGCCGGCGCGCAGCTGCAGGCGCTGCGGCAGCGCTTCCAGCGGCCAGCCGCCGGGCACGCGATCAAACACGTCCACCCGCATCGGCTGCTCGGCGAACAGGCGCAGGCCGATCTCGCGGCGCACGCCCAGCGCCAGCGCTTCGGGTACCTGGCGCTGCACCTGTGGCGAAGCACGCCGCCACTGCCGCCACAGGTCGGCCAGCGCCAGCACGGCCACCACGGCACCGCCCACGGCCCAGCTCCAGCGCGGCAGCAGCCCGCCCAGCACCAGGCCGCCCAGCACGGCCCAGGCGGCCAGCAGCACCAGCAGCAGCGGCGCAGGCCTCATCGGCGCGGCGCTTCCACCTTGGCCAGCAGGGCACCCAGCACGTCGTCCGGGCCCTGGCCTTCGATCTGCAGTTCCGGCGCCAGTGCGATGCGGTGGCGCAGCGCCGGCCGTGCGATGTCGCGCACGTCGTCGGGGGTGACGAAATCACGGCCGGCCAGCACCGCCTGCGCACGCGACGCACGCACCAGCGCGATGCTGCCGCGCGGGCCGGCGCCGACGGCGATGCCCGGCCAGGAACGGGTGGCAGCCACGATCCGCACCGCGTAGTCGATCACTTCGTCATCGACGGTGATGGCGGCGGTGGCCTGCTGCAGCGCCAGCAGTTCGCCGGCGCCGAGCACGCGCGGCACCTGGCTGAGGTCGAAATCGCTGGCGGCGCGGCCCAGCGTGATGGCCGTGACCATGCGCTTCTCATCGTCCAGCTGCGGGTAGTCGATCAGCACCTTCAGCAGGAAGCGGTCCAGCTGCGCTTCCGGCAGCGGGTAGGTGCCTTCCTGTTCCAGCGGGTTCTGCGTGGCCAGGGCCATGAACGGCGGCGCCAGGGTGAAGGCCTTGCCTTCGATGGTCACCTGGCCTTCCTGCATCACTTCCAGCAGCGCCGACTGGGTCTTGGCCGGGGCGCGGTTGATCTCGTCGGCCAGCAGCAGGTTGGTGAATACCGGGCCGCGGCGGATCTTGAAGCTCTCGCTCTTGGGGTCGTACACCGCGTGGCCGCTGACATCGCTGGGCATCAGGTCGGGGGTGAACTGCACGCGCCCGTAGTCCAGTTCCATGGCCTGTGCCAGCGCACGCACCAGCAGGGTCTTGCCCAGCCCGGGCACGCCTTCGATGAGCACGTGGCCGCCGGCCAGCAGCGCCACCATGATCTGGTCGAGCACGTCGGCCTGGCCGATGAAGGCGCGGCCGACGGCATCGCGGATGGCGTCGACGCGTTCGATCAGGCGGGCGGCAGCGGCCGCCGGAAGCTCAGGGGCATCGGTCATAGCAGGGATCTCATCTGGAGCAGCAAGCGGATGCGCTCGCGCAGGGCGGAGGAATCGTGCGGCGAAGGAGTGGTGAGGGCGGTGGCCACGCGGCTGGCCGGCCACTGCAGTACCTCGGCGATGGCCTGGTCGCGGGCAGCGCCATCCAGCGCGGCCGCCACCGGCGCGCGCAGGCGCAGGCGATGCAGGAACAGCGCCTGCACCGCGTGGTACAGCTGCGTGCCATGGCCGAAGCGCATCAGCAGCTCGCCGCTGGCACGCACGTGTTCCAGCAGTGAACGGCGCTCGACCACGGGCGAGGGCAGCACGCTGCCCAGGCGCTGCGCGCGCGCCCACAGCCAGCCCAGCAGGCCCAGCAGCAGCGGAATCCACACCGGCCACCCCTGCAGCACGATGCGCGCCAGCAGCGTCGGCGGGCGGCTGCCGTAGACCAGCCACACCGTGCCGCGCCCGTAGTTGGGGTCCAGCAGGTAGCGGGTCAGGTCGCGGTGGGACAGATCGTGCAGGCCGTCGCGCTGCGGCGTGTCCTTGGCCGTCGCGCGCTTGCGCGGAAGCGTATTGGTGCCCGCGCCCAGCATGAAATCCATGTCGGCCAGCACATCGATGCGGCCCTGGCCATGGCGCAGGCGGGCGAAGGCGAGGCCTTCTTCATTGCCCCAGCGGCGCTCGGCCGCGGCGCTGGCCTGGAAGCCGAGGCTGAAGCGGCGGCCCCCGCAGAATTCCACGTGGCTGGGATCATCCACCACGTGGAAGGGCTGGCAGTCGTTGCCATGGAACAGGCTTTCCACGCCGATGCGATCCAGCAGCGGGCCCTGGGTGGTGCTGGGCTTGTCCACGTCCGGCGGCTGCGTGCGCAGCAGCAGGTGGCCGCCCCGCCCGACCCAGTCCAGCAGCGCCTGCGCGGTGCCCGGCGGCATTTCGCGGGTGTCCTGCAGCAGCACCACGGTGTCGGTGTTGCCCAGGGGCATCTTTGCCAGCTGCAGGCGTTGCCGCGACTGCACCTCGATGCCATCGGCGCGCAGCGCCTGGCCCAGCACGTATAGCGGGTTGTAGCTGGCTTCGCCGCGTGGCGGCAGCACCACGGTTTCGGTCACCTTCTCGTGCGTGCGCAGGAACAGGATGGCCAACGGCACGCCCAGCAGCACCAGCAGGCCGAGCAGCAGGGCCCAGAAAACGCGCGGGCTCATGCCTTCCACCCGAACTGCTGGCGCAGGGTCGCGGCCAGTCCATCGAATTCATCGCGCGTGGGCAGGCGGCCGCCATACGCGGCGTACTGCCACGTGCGCACGATGCGCGCGAACAGGTCGCGGTCCGCCGGCTGCGGCATCCGCCGCGAGGCGCGCAGGCACTGCGCTTCGGTGGCGCCGGGGGGCAGGACGTTGCCGGTGCGCTCGACCAGGGTGCGCACGCTGGCGCGGTACAGCAGGGCCAGCGCCTGGCGCGGGCGTCCCTGATCCCACAGCAGGCCGGCCTGGGTGGCTACATCCGGCGGCAGCACCACCGGCACGTCCACGGCTTCTTCCTGCACGCGCGGTGCGTCCTTCGCCTTGCGCCGGCCGGCGCCGCGCAGCCACGGCCACCACAGGCGCGCGGTCAGCAGCAGCACCAGCACCACCAGGCCAAGCAGGCCCCACAGGCCCCATTCGGCCACCCGTGCCAGCAGTTTCAGCGTGCGCTTGCGTTCGCCCGCTCCGCTGCTGGCGGCGTCATCCTTGCTGTTATTCTTACTGGCGTCTTTCTTCTTTTCGGCGTCCTCGATGGGCTTCCACTCGGTCACCTGGCGCAGTGGGCGCTGCAGGGGATCCTCGTAGGCACGGTTCACCGCCTGACGGAAGCCTGCCGTGTCGACCGGTTCCTCGCCGAAGACGCCGGCGGCGGTGTTGGCAGGATCATTGGCGGCATCCTGCGCATGCGCCGGGGCCAGCGGCAGCGCCAGGCACAGCAGCAGGGCCAGCGTCGATGCCGCCGGCAGCAGCCGCTCGCGCAGCCGGCGCAGGGCGATCTCCACGTCCCACGCTTCCATCTGCGTGCGCCGGTTGAGGTACAGGCCGAAGCCGGCGCCGACGTAGAACGGGCCGATCAGTGCGGCGCTGAGCCAGCCCAGCAGGTTCAGCAGCAGATCCGCCCACGGCGGGGTTTCAACGCTCAGCATCGCCCAGGCTGCGCGCCACGAATCGGGCAGCAGTTCCAGCGGGATGAACATGAAGACCGCAGCGATCGCGCCCAGCACCAGCACCATCTCGAAGGCCACGCAGACCAGCGCCAGGATGATGGCCGGACCGGCAGCACCGGCCGCCACCGCGCGCCGTCGCGGCCCGCGCTGCGCCGGGGCGTTGCCCTCCAGCAGGTTGACCGGCAGGCACAGGCTGCGCAGCAGGCTGAAACGGCGCCAGCCCAGGTAGCCCCAGAACCCGGTGCCGCCCCAGTGCCGCTGCGCGGCCAGTGCCGCGCGGGCGCCCACCTGCTCGCCGAAGATGCCACGCGACAGCACGTACAGCGGCGCGCGCTCGAACAGCGGCTTGCACCACCACATCGCCAGCGATGCCCAGGCGAAGCCGTCCAGCCACCAGGCCAGCGCGTTGAACAGCACGAACAGCGGCGCACTGGCCAGCAGCCAGCTGCCCCACACCGCGCGCGCATGGCGGCGGGTCAGGGCCGTGCCCAGTTCCATGGCTTCCCAGCTGCTGCGCGCGCGCAGGGCCACGTCCAAGTGGTCAATCCGCACGTTCACCCCCGCGACCGCCACGCCACAGCCACAGCAGCACGCCGGCCCACAGCACGCCGGCCACGCTGTACTTGGCCCACGCCGGGATCTGTGCGATCGACGACCAGAATGCTTCCACGAAGGCCGCCAGCAGCAGCATGAAGGCCACGCCCAGGCACAGGCGCGCACCGATGCGGCCGCCTTCCACCAGCGCGTCGATGCGGCGGCGGCGGCCGGGCGCGAGCAGTTTCATGCCCAGCTGCAGGCCGGTGCCGCCAGCGATGACGATGGCGGTCAGCTCGAAGGCGGCATGGCCGACCACGAAGCGCCAGAACGGATCGCCGTGGCCGATCTGCTGCAGGTGGCCCGCCACCGCGCCCATGATGACGCCGTTGAACAGCAGCACCAGCAGCGTGCCCAGCCCGGCCAGCAGGCCGCTGGCGAAGGTGCGCAGGGCGATGCTGATGTTGTTCATGATGTAGTAGCCGAACATCATCCAGTCGGTGCCGCTGTCACGCCCCAGGCGGTCGGCCGCGGGGTCGTACATGCGTTCCATCTCGGCGATCTGGCTGTTGTCCATCAGCAGGTGCACGCTGTCCGGGTACAGCTGCACCACCACGAAGCAGGCCAGCGCCGGCACCGCGAACATCGCCAGCGCCACCCACATGCTGCGTGCCTGGCTGCGCACCAGCATCGGGAAGTCAGCCACCAGGAATTCCAGCGCCCGCCGCCAGCGCACCGGCGGCGTGCGGTACAGCACGCTGTGGCCCTGCTGCATCAACTGCTGCAGGCGCTGCACCAGCTGCGGGCTGTAGCCGCGCTCGCGGGCCAGCGCCAGCTGCTGGCACAGGCGCCGGTAGCGCTGGGGGAAGGCAACATCACCGGGATCACCGGCGTCGGGCCTGCGCCGCTTGCGGCGCGAGGCGCCCGCGCGCTGCTGCAGCCACTGCTCCAGTTGCTGCCATTCCTGCTGGTGGCGGGCGACGAACTGTTCCTGCTTCATCGGCGGCCCAGCAGCCAGTTGGCCATCGCATACAGGCGCAGCACGCCCACCTGGCCGGACGCGCCGGTCAGCGGCTCGGCGATGCCCGCCAGTTCCTGCTGGCGGCCCGGCGACAGGCGCGGCGCGCGCTCGGCAAAGGCCATCACGGCGGCCTGTTCCTGCGGGCGCAGGGGCTGCGGCGGTACCAGCACGCTGTCGATGGTGGCCGGCGGCTGCAGGTAGCGCATCGGCTCGTGCACCACCACGGTGCCGGCCACCAGGTCGCCGAGGCGGCGCCCGTAAGGATCGAACAGGCTGCTGAGCAGGCCCAGGGCATAACCGAACGGCAGCATGTCCACGGTGCGCAGCAGGTTGCGGGTGATCGAGGCCATCCAGCCCACCGGTGCGCCATCGCGCGACAGCACGCGCAGGCCGAGCGCGCGCTTGCCCAGGGTGCGGCCCCACAGCGCCTCGCAGACGATGGGGTAGGCCCACATCAGCAGGAACATCGCGGCCATGTAGATGCCGCGGCCGAATTCATCGAGCAGGGCCAGCGGAATGGACAGCACCACCAGCGCGCCGAAGCGGATGCCCAGGTCGACCAGCCAGGCCAGCGCACGCGGCATCGGCCCGGCGGTGGGCAACTGCAGCGGCACGCCTTCCGGCGTTACCACCTCGCGGTAGGTATCGAGCATGGGCGCGGCCATCAGTGCGATGGCCGCGGATGTGGGCGCTGGAGTCCTCTCCGGCGTGCTGCCACAGGCATGGGGGTCTCGACGGTTCCTGGTCGGGCCCCGACTTTAGCAGAGCGCCGTGGCCGGCGAAGCGCCTCAGCCCAGGTATTCGTCCTTCAACCGCACGTAATGGTCGGCCGAGTAATGCAGCGACTCGATTTCCTTGTCGCTGAGCGTGCGTGCCGGACGCGCCGGGTTGCCCACCCACAGCTCGCCCTCGCCGACCACCTTGCCCGGGCCGACCACCGCACCGGCGCCGACGAAGGCATGGCGCTCGACACGTGCGCCGTCGAGGATGCACGCGCCCATGCCGATGAGGCTGTAATCGCCGATGGTGCAGGCGTGGATGATGCAGCCGTGGCCGACGGTCACGCCTTCGCCGATCAGGGTCGGGTAGCCGGCCTTGTTGTACGGGCTGTGGTGGCTGACGTGGATGATGGTGCCGTCCTGCACGTTGGTGCGCGCGCCGATGCGGACGAAATTGACGTCGCCGCGGATGACGGTGCCCGGCCAGATGGAGACATCGTCGGCCAGTTCCACGTCACCGATGAGGGTGCAGGCCGGGTCGACGTACACGCGCTCGCCGAGGACGGGCAACTTGTCGCGGAAAGGGCGCAGGGGGTTCATCGGTGTCTCCAGGTGGGGCGATTGCGACGATGATACGCGGCCAATCCATCGGTAGCGCCGGGCCATGCCCGGCGGATGTTCGCGTGCCGCTGCGCTCGCCGGGCATGGCCCGGCGCTACCGCTGATGCGCGTTACGCGACGCGGCCGCGACGGGCGCGTTCCAGGTGCACCAGCAGCAGCGAGATCGCTGCCGGGGTCATGCCGGGGATGCGCTGCGCCTGGCCGATGGTCTGCGGACGCACGCGTTCCAGCTTCTGCAGCACTTCGGCCGACAACCCACGCACGCTGGCGTAGTCGAAGCCTTCGGCGATGGGCGTGGCTTCGTGGCGCTGCTGGCGTTCGATCTCGTCGCGCTGGCGGTCCAGGTAGCCGGCGTACTTCACGCCGATCTCGACCTGCTCGGCCACCTTGCCATCGGCCACGGCCGGGCCCAGCGACGGCACCTGCATCAGCTGCGCGTAATCCAGCTCCGGGCGCTTGATCAGGTCCAGCACGTTGGTTTCGCGGCTGACCGCCACGCCCAGCGTTTCCTGCACTTCGCGGCCCAGCGCATTGGCCGGCGTCGCCCACAGCGCACCCAGTCGTGCGCGCTCGGCGGCGACGGCGGTCTGCTTGGTTTCGAACGCGTTCCAGCGGCGGTCATCCACCAGGCCCATCTCGCGGCCGGCCGGGGTCAGGCGCTGATCGGCATTGTCCTCGCGCAGCTGCAGGCGGTACTCGGCACGGCTTGTGAACATGCGGTACGGCTCGTTGGTGCCGTGGGTGATCAGGTCATCCACCAGCACGCCCAGGTACGCCTCGTCGCGGCGCGGGCACCAGCCGTCCAGCCCGCGCACCTGGCGTGCGGCGTTGAGGCCGGCCAGCAGGCCCTGCGCGGCGGCTTCCTCATAGCCGGTGGTGCCGTTGATCTGGCCGGCGAAGAACAGGCCGTTGACCAGCTTGGTTTCCAGCGAGGCCTTCAGCCCACGCGGGTCGAAGAAGTCGTACTCGATCGCATAGCCGGGGCGGGTGATGTGCGCGTTCTGGAAACCGCGGATGCTGCGCACCATCTCCAGCTGCACGTCGAACGGCAGCGAGGTGGAGATGCCGTTGGGGTAGATCTCGACGATGCCCAGGCCTTCGGGCTCGACGAAGATCTGGTGGCTGGCCTTCTCGGCGAAGCGCACCACCTTGTCCTCGATGGAGGGGCAGTAGCGCGGGCCGATGCCCTCGATCTGGCCGCTGTACAGCGGCGAGCGGTGCAGCGCGTCGCGGATGATCTGGTGGGTCTGTTCGGTGGTGTGGGTGATCCAGCAGCTGACCTGCTGCGGATGCTCGTCCACCGAGCCGAGGAAGGACATCACCGGGCGCGGCGTGTCGCCGGGCTGCTCGTCCATCACGCTGTAATCCAGCGAGCGGCCGTCGATGCGCGGCGGCGTGCCGGTCTTCAGGCGGTCGACCTGGAACGGGCGCTCGCGCAGGCGCGCGGCCAGCGTGGAGGCCGGCGGGTCGCCCATGCGGCCCGCGGCGTACTGGGTCGGCCCGACGTGGATCTTGCCGGCCAGGAAGGTGCCGGCGGTCAGCACCACGGCGTCGGCATCGAAGCGCAGGCCGGTCTGGGTGATGACCCCGCGCACGGCGTCGCCTTCGATGACCAGGTCATCGACGGCAGCCTGGAACACGGTCAGGTTGGCCTGGCCTTCGACGATGGCGCGGATCGCCATGCGGTACAGGTTGCGGTCGGCCTGGCAGCGGGTGGCGCGCACGGCCGGGCCCTTGGAGGCGTTGAGCGTGCGCCACTGGATGCCGGCCCGGTCGGCGGCATGCGCCATCGCGCCGCCCAGGGCGTCGATTTCCTTGACCAGGTGGCCCTTGCCGATGCCGCCGATGGCCGGGTTGCAGCTCATCGCGCCCACGGTTTCGATGTTGTGGGTCAGCAGCAGGGTGCGCACGCCGGTGCGGGCCGCGGCCAGCGCGGCCTCGGTGCCGGCGTGGCCACCGCCGATGACGATGACGTCGTAACGATGGAAGGACTGGGTCATGGGGGCAGGTCAACAAGGGACGGGCGCGGCCGGGGGCGGCGCCGGGGTGGCGATTTTAGCGCCATTCGGTGGGGGGCGACGGGCCCGAATCGGGTACGGGATGAAATCCGCCCTAAAGTTGGCAGGATTTTTGCAGATAACCCAATAGCACCCATCGTGGCTGGCGCCGTAGGCGCCGTTGACCGGAATTGGAACAGGGGCCGGTACAGGCGCACGGTGGGGAAGCGGGGGGCCGGCAGTCGGGGGACTGTCCGGCCCTGTTTTTTGGCGGTTTGCCGAGAGGGCGCATCCACGCATGGCGTGGATCTACCAGGGCGGGCGGTTTGCCGGAAGAGCCCATCCACGCATGGCGTGGATCTACTGACGCCAAAAACAGACGGCCCCGCATTGCGGGGCCGTCTGCTTTCAGAGGTGCCGACATCCGACAGGGCCGGAACAGGGGGGATCCAGATGTTCCTGTCGGATATCGACGTAGAGCTGTTTGGGACCGGCCCTTAACACTTTCGTCACTTTGTGACGCGGGCCGTCACCACCGGCGTAGATTGCGGCCTGAACCGGATGAAATGCAAGATGTTTCAGGGCCCAACTGTGCGCTGCGTCGCACGATTCATGTTTCGCTACGGGGAACCGTTCATCGTTCCATGTTTCGCCACGGGGAACCGTTCGACCTCGGCGCACGCGGTGCCGGTGCCGGACGTGACTGCGGTGGTGCAGACGGACGAGCCTGCGGCGGCGCCGACGGACGCGCCTGGGCCGGCCTGCCGGCCTGCGGCGGGCGACGCATCGAGTCCATGTTGCGCCAGGGCGAACCACCGTTGTTCTGGCGCGGCGGCGGCGGCGGACGGTTCTCGCCACCGTTGCCCGGGCGCGGCGGCGGACGGTGGTTGTGGTGCGGCGGCCGGTAGATCGGGCGCGAGTAATAGGGGTTGCCGTAGTAGCCATAGCCGTAACCACCACCGCCGTAGCCACCGTAATACGGGTAGCCATAGGTGGACGGGTAGCCATACGGATAGCGGTACTCCGTCGACGGGGCACCGTGGTAGTAACTGCCACCGCCGCCACCGCCGACATAGTCGTAGGTGGAACAGCCGGTGAGGGCCAGCAACAGGCCACCGGCAAGCAACAGGCGCGTTTTCATGTGGGTCCCCCCAAGGACGGGTGTAGGGCCAGCTTCGTGCGTGGGCATTGAATCGCCCCTTAACTGTGCCGGCCCAGGATGAATGGCGGTGAAGGCCAGCATGCTGGCACGGCAAGGTGCGTGGCCGCCAGCGTCGGGGCATACGTTAATCTTGCGTCATGAGCGATCCACTGTTGCCCCGCGCCGAAGATGTCCTGGCCGCCGCCGCGCGGATCGCGCCGCATGCCCATGTCACCCCGGTCCTGCGCTCGCACACGCTGGATGCGCTGGCCGGGGCACAACTGGCGTTCAAGGCCGAGCACCTGCAGCGGGGCGGCGCGTTCAAGTTCCGTGGGGCCTGCAACGCGGTGTGGTCGCTGGACGCCGAGCGCGCCGCGGCGGGCGTGGTCACCCATTCCTCCGGCAACCATGGCGCGGCGCTGGCCCTGGCTGCCCGCACCCGCGGCATCCCGTGCCACGTGGTGGTGCCCGAAGGGGCGGTGGCCGCCAAGCTGGCCAACATCGCCCGCCATGGCGCCACCCTGTGGCGCTGCCCGCCGACCATCGCTGACCGTGAGGCCACCTGCGCCCGGGTGCAGGCCGATACCGGCGCGACCCTGGTCCATCCCTATGCCAACCCGGCGGTGATGGCCGGGCAGGGCACCGCGGCACTGGAGCTGCTGCACAGCGACGGCCCGTTCGACGTGCTGGTGGTGCCGGTGGGCGGCGGTGGCCTGGCCAGCGGCACTGCCCTGGCCCTGCAGCACGCCAGCCCGCAGACCCGCCTGGTGCTGGCCGAGCCGGCCGGCGCTGATGACACGGCGCGTTCGCTGGCTGCCGGGCAGCGGATGACCGATTTCACCCCCGACACCTTCTGCGATGGCCTGCGCACCCTGATCGGCGCGCCGAACTTCCAGCTGCTGCAGGCGGCCGGTGCCGAGGTGATCGTGGTGGACGATGACGCCACCCGTGCGGCGATGCGCCTGCTGTGGGAGGTACTGAAGCAGGTGGTGGAACCGTCCTCGGCCATCGTGCTGGCGGCGGTGCTGGCCCAACCGGCGCGGTTTGCCGGCCAGCGCGTGGGCCTGGTGCTGTCCGGCGGCAACGTCGATCTGCCAGCGCTGCGCTGGGAGGCGGCGTGAGCCGCGGCCGTCATCGACCGCGCACCGGCCTGCTGGGCTGGCTGTGGCGCCTGTTCGTGCTGGTGCTGGTGTGGCTGCTGGGCGTGACCGCCTGGATCGTCTGGGTGGGTGAGCGTGACCAGGCCGCCAAGGCCGACGCGATCATCGTGCTGGGTGCAGCGGCCTACGATGCCAAGCCTTCACCGGTATTCGAAGAACGCATCCGCCATGGCCTGGACCTGTACCAGGCCGGCTATGCGCCGTTGCTGATCTTTACCGGTGGCTACGGCGGCACGGGCGCACGCTTTTCCGAATCGCAGGTGGCACGGCGCTATGCGCTGAAGCACGGGGTGCCCGATGACGCCATCCTGATCGAGACCGCCTCGCGCAACACCGTGCAGAACCTGGTGGAAGCCAAGCGGCTGATGGAGCAGCGCAAGCTGCACACGGTCATCATCGTCAGCGACCCGCTGCATATGGCCCGCGCGCTGCGCCTGAGCCAGGCGCTGGGCATCGATGCGCTGGCCTCGTCCACGCCGAGCACGCGCTTCCGCAGCTTCCACACCAGCTGGCGTTTCCTGGTGCAGGAAATCTATTTCTTCCACCGCGACCTGGTGCGCCCGCCGTTGAGTTCGACGGCCAATACCTGAGCGGCTGCCGCTGCGCTCGCCGGGCGGGGCCCGGCGCTACCCATATCGCGCGTTCGGCGCGGCCCATATCGCGCACCCGGTAGCGTCGGGCCATGCCCGGCGGCGGCTTTTGATCAGGGCTGCTTGCGGCGGATCGGGATGGCCGACACCGGCACCGAGGCGATGTCATGCCCGCCTTCGCGGATCGGCGCGCCCGGGTCCGGTGCCCAGGCGTGGGCATAGATCACTTCCCAGCTGCTGGGCAGCTTGCCGTCGGCACGCCGCATGGGTTCGTACGCCGCTGCAGCGGCGGCGAAACGGCCGCGACCGGTCAACGTGTGGCGGCGGTCCACCCGCGCATTGGTCGCGCCCATCGCACGCAGCTCGCGCATCAGCGCCGGCAGGTCGTCGTAGGTCAGGGTGAACAGGTCACGGTCCAGCACCGGGTCGCGGAAGCCGGCCATCATCAGCGCATCGCCGAACTGGGCGATCTGCGCGAAACGGCTGACGTGCGGGCGGTCATCGGCGGCAGCGAACGCCTCGTTGAGTTCAACCAGCGTTTCCGGGCCGAAGGTGGAGCACAGCAGCAGGCCGCCGGGCTTGAGCACGCGACGGAAACCGGCGAAGACCGCCGGCAGGTCGTCCAGCCACTGCAGGCACAGGTTGCTGAAGATCACATCGACGCTGTTGTCGGCCAGCGGCAGCGCGGCCGCATCGCCGCACAGGCGCTGGAACGGCTTCCACCAGCCGGCCTGGCGCTTGGCCTGGTCCAGCATCGGCAGGGCCACGTCCATCGCGATCACCTGCGCCTTCGGCCAGCGCTTTTTCATCAGCGCGCTGGCGTGGCCGGTGCCGGCGCCGATGTCCAGCACCACCTCGGGCTTGCGTGATTCCAGGTAGTCCAGCGATTCGATCAGCCGCGACTGCACCTCGCGCTGCAGGGCAGCGGCGGCGTCGTAACTGTTGGCGGCGCGGGCGAACGCGCGGCGGACGTGGCGGGCATCGAAGTGGGACGGCATTGCGGAAGTCTCTTAGAACGTACCGGGGTAGGCGCCGCCGTCGATCAGCAGGTTCTGCCCGGTGAGGTAACCGGCCTGTGCGCTGCACAGGAAGGCGCAGGCGGCGCCGAATTCGTCCGGCGTGCCGAAGCGGCCGGCGGGGATCTGCTGGCGGCGCCGGTCGGCCACGGCCTGCACATCGCCATCCCCGCCCGCGGCATGGGCGAAGTTGGCGCGCAGGCGGTCGGTGTCGAACTGGCCGGGCAGCAGGTTGTTGATCGTGACGTTGTGGCCGACGGTGCGCCGCGCCAGGCCGGCGACGAAGCCGGTGAGGCCGCTGCGCGCGCCGTTGGACAGTGCCAGCGTGTCGATCGGTGCCTTCACCGAGGACGAGGTGATGTTGACGATGCGGCCGAAGCCGCGCGCGATCATCGCGTCCACCGTGGCGCGGATCAGCGCGATCGGCGCCAGCATGTTGGCATCCAGCGCGGCGATCCAGTCGTCGCGCTCGAACGTGCGGAAATCGCCCGGCGGCGGGCCACCGGCATTGGTCACCAGGATGTCGACCTGCGGGCAGGCGGCCAGCACCTGCGTGCGGCCGGCTTCGGTAGTGACATCGGCGGCGACCGTACGCACTTCGGCGGCACCGGGCAGGGCACGCAGTTCCTCAGCGGCAGCCTGCAGGGCGGTTTCGCCACGGGCCACGATCACCACGTTCACGCCTTCAGCCACGAGGGCGCGTGCGCAGCCCAGGCCCAGGCCCTTGCTTGCGCCACAGACCAGTGCCCAGCGGCCGGAAATACCCAGATCCATGCGTCAACCCTGCGGAGTTCGGAAGGCGCTCATTGTCCGCCATCGGCCGGTGACAGGCCGGCAACGAAGTGTTGCAGGGCGGCGGCCACCTCGTCGGCGTGGCCGAGGAAGGGCGCATGGCCACCGTGGGCGACGGTCAGTGCCTGCGCGCCCGGCGCCAGTGCGGCGGCGGCCTGCATCGCGGTGGGGGACACCAGGCGGTCGCGCTGGCCGGCAATCCACAGGCTGGGCGTGCCCAGCGCCGGCAGGGCGCCGCGCAGGTCGGTGCCTTCCAGCAGGCGCAGGCCTTCCAGCAGGGCGCGCTCGCTGGGGGCGCCGCGCTCGACCAGGCGCTGGCGCAGGGTGCGCAGCTCCTCGCGGGCATGCGCCGAGCCCATCACGTCCAGCGCCAGGAAGCGTTCCAGCGTGCCGCCGAAGTCCGTGGCCAGATCGCGCCCGAACTGCTCGAACACGGCCGGTTCCACCGCATGCGGCCAGTCTTCGCCACGCACGAAGCGCGGCGTGGCCGCGATCATCGCCAGCCCGCGCACCTTCGGCAGGGTGGCTGCCGCATGCAGGGCAAACAGCCCGCCCAGCGACCAGCCACACCACACCGCCGGTGGCGTGGCGGCGGCAATGGCGTTGACCACGTGCGGCAGGCGCAGCGGGGTGCTGTCGTCGCGGCTGTGGCCATGGCCGGGCAGATCGACCACGTGCAGGGTGAAACGGTCGGCCAGGCGCTGCACCAGCGGCGCGAACACGCCGCCCTGCAGGGCCCAGCCATGGATCAGAACCAGATCCGGCCCGTGGCCGGTGACGTCGATATGCATGGGGTACGACGGGCGCGTGTCAGGCCAGCGCCGGCAGCGCAGGCGGCAGCAGTTCGTGCGGCGCCGAGGCGACACGATCGCGCGCCACGGCGATCGCTTCGACCAGCTCGCGCACCTGCTCGGGCGTATGCAGCGCCGACAGGGTGACGCGCAGCCGCGCCTTGCCTTCGGGTACCGTCGGCGGGCGGATGGCACCGACCAGCCAGCCGGCCTGCTCCAGCGCCTGCGACATCGCCACGGCGATGTGGTCATCGCCACACAGCAGCGGCTGGATCGGGGTTTCCGAGGCCATCAGGTCGAGCCCGTGGCGGCGCGCTTCGCCGCGGAACTGGGCGATCAGGTCGGCCAGCTTGGCCCGGCGCCAATGGTCGCGGCGGGCCAGCCGCACCGCTTCCAGTGCCGAGGCTGCCAGGGCCGGCGGCAGGGCCGTGGTGTAGATGTAGGGGCGTGCGGTTTCGGCCAGATGCTCGACCAGATCCTCGCGGCCGAGCACCAGCGCACCGGCGCTGCCCAGCGCCTTGCCCAGGGTGACCAGCTGCAGCGGCACGTCGTCCACGCTCAGGCCTGCGGTCGCGACGGCACCACGGCCATCGCCGAGCACGCCCACGCCATGTGCGTCGTCCACGTAGAACAGCGCCTGCTGCAGGCGCGCGACCAGCGACAAGGCACGCAGCGGTGCAACATCGCCGTCCATGCTGAAGACACCGTCGGTGGCCAGCATCGCCGCCCCCTCGGGTGCGTGCTTGAGCTGGCGCATCGCGCCTTCCGGGTCCAGGTGCGGGTAGCGGCGCAGGCGCGCACCGGCCAGGCGCGTGGCATCCAGCAGGCTGGCGTGGTTGAGCTTGTCCTGCACGCAGACGTCGTTCTCTTCGCTCAGCAGCGCCTGCTGCACCGCCAGGTTGGCGGCGAAGCCACTGCCGAACAGCAGGGCGCGCGGGTAGCCCAGCCAATCGGCCACTTCGCGTTCCAGTGCGTCGTGCAGTGCGTGGTGGCCGCAGACCAGGTGCGAGGCACCGGCGCCGGTGCCATCGCGCGCGGCGGCGTCCTGCAGCGCGTTGACCACGCTGAACTGCTGGGCCAGGCCCAGGTAGTCGTTGCTGCAGAATCCGGTCAGCCAGCGCCCGTCGATTTCCAGGCGCACGCCATCACGACGGGTGACCGTGCGCCGCGGGCGGCGACGGCCTTGTGCATCGCGCAACGCGCGCTGGGCTTGGAGGCGGGCGGTCAGGTCGGGGCGGGCCATGCTGGCTTCAGGCGACGACGGGGCGGCTAGGGTAGCGCGTTGCCGCCACGCCTGCTCGACGCCCCAATCACGCGGCGTGTCACGCGGCGTGGGCGCAGCCACAGCCGGGGCCATCGGCGCTGATATCGGCATGCACGGTACCGCCATGGTCGTGGCCGTCGGCGTCCACCTGCACCGGCATCGGCTGCAGGCCCAGGCGCGCGAACAGGGCAAGGTCGCGCTCGCTTTCCGGGTTGCCGGTGGTCAGCAGTTTTTCGCCGTAGAAGATCGAGTTGGCACCGGCCAGGAAACACAGCGCCTGCAGCTCATCGCTCATCGCCTCGCGACCCGCCGACAGCCGCACCATCGAGCGTGGCATCGCAATGCGCGCCACCGCGATCATGCGCACGAACTCGAACGGGTCCAGTTCCGCGCTGCCATGCAGCGGGGTACCGGCCACCTGCACCAGCTTGTTGATCGGCACCGAATCGGGATGCGCCGGCAGCGTGGCCAGCGCCAGCAGCAGGCCGATGCGGTGTGCGCGCGTTTCGCCCATGCCGACGATGCCGCCGCAGCAGGTTTTCAACCCGGCATCGCGCACGTGGCCGAGCGTGTCCAGGCGGTCCTGGTACTGGCGGGTGTGGATGATCGAATCGTAGTAATCCGGCGCGGTGTCCAGATTGTGGTTGTAGTAGTCCAGCCCGGCATCCTTCAGTGCGCGTGCCTGCTCGCCCGTGAGCATGCCAAGCGTGGCGCAGGTTTCCAGGCCGAGTGCCTTCACCCCGGCGATCATCGCGGCCACCTTGGGGATGTCGCGGTCCTTGGGCGAGCGCCACGCTGCACCCATGCAGAAGCGCGATGCACCGGCCGCCTTCGCCTGGCGCGCCTTGGCCAGCACCGCGTCGGTGTCCATCAGTTTCTGCGCGCTTACACCGGTGCTGTAGCGCTGCGCCTGCGGGCAGTACGCGCAGTCCTCGGGGCAGCCGCCGGTCTTCACCGACAGCAGGGTGGATACCTGCACCTGGGCCGGATCGAAATGCGCGCGATGCACGCTGGCGGCGCGGAACAGCAGCTCCGGCAGGGGCAGGTCGAACAGCGCCTGCAGTTCATCGTGCTGCCAGTCGTGGCGGATGGCAGAAGCCATGGCGGAACCCTGGGGGAGTTGGAGCGAGGGCGGCAGTGTGGGTGGGTTGGCAATGACTGTCAACTTACATTTACTCAATCAGGTTTACATAATTCCGGCACCGGCGTGCCGCTAGACTGGGCCGCCGAGCGAAGGAACTGCCATGGATCTGCCGCGCTTCACCTATCACCCCGATCCCGTCGCCACCGGCAGCGTGATGGCCGCCGATACGCCCTGTGTCTGCTGCGGGCAGGCGCGCGGTTACGTCTATGCCGGGCCGGTGTATGCCGAAGAGGAGTACGCGCAGCAGATCTGCCCGTGGTGCATTGCCGATGGCTCGGCACATGAGCGCCTGGGTGTCACCTTCAGCGACGAGGAAGGCGTGGGCGGTGGTGGCGAGTGGGATGAGGTCGGTGAGGACATCATCGACGAGATCGCGCAGCGCACCCCCGGTTTCAACGGCTGGCAGCAGGAACAGTGGTGGACGCACTGCGGGGATGCCGCGCAGTTCATCGGCCGCGCCGGCCGCGCCGAACTGGAAGCACACGGCAAGGATGCGGTGGTGGCGATCCAGGACAGCACCGGGCTGGACGACGGGCCGCAGTGGCAGCACTTCCTTGCCGCGTTGGACAAGGACGGATCACCGACGGCCTACCTGTTCCGCTGCAGGCACTGTGGCGTGGTGGGTGGTTACCAGGATTGCGACTGACGCGCACTGATGGAGCCCTTCGACGCCCGCGCCGGACGCTGGGAGCCAATTACTCGCGACGAACTCGATGCGTTGGTTGCTGCCCAGTTGGCCCGCTGCACACCTGACCAGCAGGCCGCCTTCGCTGCGCTGCGCGTGCCGTTCTACACGATGCCGTTGCATCGCTTGGGTGCGGTCGAGCCGGTCTGGGTCGTCGCCCATCTCGCTGACGGGTGGCTCTACTACGAGGACGTGGAAGAGGGGTTCGAGATGGGTGTTCCGGGTGAAGACGGTGCGCTGCCTGGGGGCGGTTGCAACCAGTTCGAGCTGACCCACATCCTGCGTCGCGCGGGATGCGTTGGATGAGCGCATGAGCAGGCGCGAGCGGAAGTTGCTGGTCCTGGATCTGGACGAAACCCTGGTGCATGCCAGTGCGTGCGAGCTGGATCGCCCGGCTGACGCGCGGGTGGTGGGTTACCACGTCTACAAGCGCCCCCACGTCGATGCCTTTCTCGACTTCGCGTTCGCGCACTTCGATGTGGGCGTGTGGACATCATCCGGCCAGCTGTATGCCGAGCCGCTGGTGGCCTGGTTGATGCCGGAGCGGACGCTCGAATTCCTGTGGTCATCACAGCGCTGCTCGATCGCGCGTGACTGGGTAACGGGTGGGCATTCCAGCCAGAAGCGGCTGTATAAACTGAAGCGGCTGGGGTTCTTGCTGGAAGAGATGATCGGCATCGACGACACGCCGGAGAAGTACGCGAAGAACTACGGCAACCTCGTGCAGGTGCAGGCGTTCATCGGCGACCTCGGTGACGACGAACTGCTGCATCTTCCGCATTACCTGGAACTGCTGCGGCAGGCCCCGAACATCCGGGCCGTGGAAAAGCGCCGCTGGCGCGAGCGCGTGCCGGCCTGAGCCGGCAGCGCTGATTCATCCGTGGCCGCACCGGCCACCACGCATCACACCTGGGCCATGCCGCCATCGACAAAGAACTCGATGCCGTTGACGAAGCTGGCCGCATCCGAGGCCAGGAAGGCCACGGCATTGGCCACTTCCTGCGGTTCGCCGAGGCGGGCCAGCGGCACCTGCGCGGCAAGGTGATCGAACAGGCCCTGGCGAGCTTCGTCGGGCACCAGGTCGCCCAGGCCGGGGGTGCGGATCGGGCCGGGGCTGACCACGTTCACCCGGATGCGGCGCTCCTTCAGGTCCAGTGCCCACGAGCGGGCGAAGTTGCGCACCGCGGCCTTGCTGGCGCTGTACACGCTGAAGTTGGCCGTGCCCTGGATCGAGACCGTCGAGCCGGTGAGGATGACCGAGGCCCCATCGACCAGCAGCGGCAGCGCCTTCTGCACGGTGAACAGCACGCCGCGCACGTTGGTGGCGAAGATGCGGTCGAAATGTTCTTCGGTGATGGCGCCCAGCGGCAGCATGTCACCGCCACCGGCATTGGCGAACAGGATGTCCAGGCGGCCGGCCTGGCGGGCGATCTGCGCGTAGACCGCATCGAGGTCGCTGGGCTGCGCGGCATCGGCGCGGATGCCGGTGGCCTGCGTACCGATGGTGGCCACGGCGGCGTCCAGTTCAGGCTGGCGGCGGCCGGTGATGAAGACTTTGGCGCCGAGGCTGGCCAGGTGCTGGGCGGTGGCCAGGCCGATGCCGGTGGTGCCGCCGGTGACGAGGGCGATCTTGCCGTTGAAATCAGTGTTCATGGTGTTCTCCTGTAAGGGCTGCCGGGGAGGGGTGGCAGCGGGTGGGAGAATGATGGGCGGCGGCGCTGCTGCGATAAATCATGCGCAATGACAATGACTGTGCATGTGTGTGCATAATCAATCGCATGAACCAGCTCACTGCCATCCGTGCCTTCGCCCGCGTCGTCGAGGCCGGCAGCTTCACCCGCGCCGCCGATTCGCTGGACATGCCCACCACCTCGCTGAGCAAGCTGGTGCGCGAGCTGGAAACGCACCTGGGGGTGCGCCTGCTGCAGCGGACCACGCGGCGCGTAGCGGTGACCGCCGAGGGCCAGGCGTACTACGAGAAGGCCGGCCGCCTGCTGCGTGACCTGGAGGATGTCGACGCCTCCTTCAGCGCTGCACGCGGCGCACCCCGCGGCTTGCTGCGTGTGGACATCGGCGGCTCCACCGCGCGCGATGTGCTGATTCCCGTGCTGCCTGACTTCATGGCGCGCTACCCGGACATCCGCATCGAACTGGGCGTTTCAGACCGTGCTGTGAACCTGATCAGCGAGAACGTGGACTGCGTGATCCGCGGCGGTGCGCTGGATGATTCCTCGCTGGTGGCCCGTCACCTGGGTGATGCGCACCTGGTGACCTGCGCCAGCCCGCGCTACCTGAAGGCGCATGGCATTCCCGCCTACCCCGAAGAGCTGCGCAACGGCCATCGGCTGGTCAGCTACCTGCTGCCGTCGAACGGCCGTGCGGTGCCGTTCCGGTTTCGCGGCGAAGACGGTGCGTTCGAGATCAAGGCCGAGCACCGCATCGGCATCAACGAAAGCAACGCGCACCTGGCCGCCGCCATGGCAGGCATGGGCCTGGTGCAGACCTTCGGCTATGCGGCGGGCGCTGCGCTGCGCAGCAAGGCACTGGTGGAAGTGCTGCAGCCGTGGCGGCCGGCGCCGTACCCGTTCCACGTGGTGTACCCCAACAACCGGCACGTGACGCCGCGCCTGCGGGTGTTCATCGACTGGCTGGCGCAGGTGTTGCCGCCGTTGCTGGCGGGTGGGAGCTAGCGTTTGCGCGGCCGCACCGAGACATGCGGATGGTCCGGCACATGCCATCGCCATGGGAAATCGATTGCGCGGCTGATGCCGATGCGTGACCCGACGACGGGTGATTCCGGCGGCGGCGTGCCATCACAGACGATGACGATGCCACGGTCAGCGGCCACCAGATCGGCTCCATCCAGATCGCGGGTGATGCCGAGCGCCTGGGACAGCTTGCCGGGGCCGCTGGCCAGATCGCGTTCGCGCCTGGCGGCAGGCCGTGCCGTCTGCATGGCGCCCACCCCGGCGACCGGTTCGGCCGCCCGCAGCAGCACGCCCACCCCTTCGCCAACCTCGCCACAGACCGCGTTGCTGCCCCAGTGCATGCCGTAGGCGAAGTAGACATACAGGTGGCCGGCTTCGCCGAACATGGTGGCATTGCGGGCGGTCTGCCCCCGGTAGGAATGCGCGGCAGGGTCCTCGCTGCCTGCGTACGCCTCCACTTCCACGATGCGCGCGGCGCGACCGTCATCGCGCACGATCAGCTTGTTCAGCAGCGCGGGTGCCACCGCCGTGGGGTGGCGGCGATAGAAGTCGCGCGGCAGCACGTTCCAATGGTCCGGCAGCCAAGCCGGTACAACGGGTGCGCGGGGGGCGGATGCTGGCACGTCAGGGTTTGTCCTGCTCCTGCTGCATCCGGTCCGCCTCTTTCTGCAGGCCCGGGTCGTGGGTTTCGCCGTACTTCATGTACAGAATGAGGCTGGGCACGGCCATGGCGAGTGCCCCGATCACCAGGACAAGGATGATGATTCTGGTCCGCTTGTTCATACGCGATCCGCAACTCCGGCATGTGGCGGGCACAGCGTAGGCGGGCCGATGTGCATTCCCTGTGTCCTCGCCACCGCCTGCACTGGACAGCCTGCACCTACCCGCCGAGGCGCTTAACCCTGATGCCATCCAGCGAATGCAGCGCACACAGTAGCGGGCATGCCGATACAGGGAATCCACAACGCGCTGGCTCGCGCCGCTTCAGCGGCCCTGCAGGTGCTGCTGCCGCTGCGCTGCCTGGTCTGCGGTGACCCCGGCCACGATGGCCTGGATCTGTGTGCCGCCTGCCTGGCGGATCTACCCTGGTCCGGGCGGGCCTGCCTGCGCTGTGCACTGCCGCTGCCGGACAGTGCGCTGCCGGTCTGCGGCACCTGCCGCGAGGAGCCGCCGCCGCAGGCTGCCACCCATGCCAGCCTGCTGTACCTGCCGCCCGTGGACCAGCTGCTGATCCGCTACAAATTCCACCAGGACCTGGCTGCCGGCCGACTGCTGGCGCAGTTGATGCTGCGTCTGCCACCACCGTGGGCGTGCCCGCCATTGGCACCGGTGCCGTTGCATCCGCGGCGCCTGCGCCAGCGCGGTTACGACCAGGCCGGTGAGTTGTGCCGGCTGCTGCGCCAGCCGGTGTGGCGCGGCCTGTACCGGCGCCGGCACACCGCGCCGCAGTCGGAGCGCAGCGCCGAGCAGCGGCGCGACAACCTGTTCGACGCCTTCGATGTGCGCGGTGCGGTGCCACCGCGCCTGACCGTGGTGGACGATGTGATGACCACCGGCAGCACCGTGCTGGAAGTGGCGGAAACGCTGCGGCTGGTCGGCGCCGACGAAGTGCGCGTGTGGGTGTGCGCGCGGGTGCCGTGAGCGTGTTCGGCTTGTCGCTTTCTGAGCGCGAGTCGGTGACTGAATGGGGCACGGCATGGACGCGGGGATGTCCTATGTCATGCTGACTCCACCGTTGCCTATGCGGATGGCACAAGGATGAGCGAGATGGGAGCAGCACACGGAGCCCGGGAACTGTGGCGGGAGCAACAACGTGCAAAGCGACTGCAGGATAATGACGAAGCCAAGCAGGCGCTGATCGGCCAGCAACATGCCGACTTGCTGCGACGGACGAGGGCAAACCGGCCGCCGCCCGTAAGCTCTGTGACGTGGCAGGGCGTGACGTGGACCGTCTTGAATCTTGCCGAGGCGCAAGCGCGCTTGGCCCAGATCCGGCACAGGCGCGAGCACAGCGACTTTCATCTGATTGATCAATCCTGGGATTTTCCCGATCCCGAGGATGCTGCGACCCACGCGGTCTTTCTGATGGCCGAAGAGCCGGTAGTTGTTTCGCAGCTGACACTGATGCGGACGCTTCCGGGACACGCGAACCTGCGCATCCATGGCTGGATCTGCGGAAAGGGTCTGGAGGCCGACCATCTGAACTTCTCGCTGACCGGGGGAGCTGCGGCCGATGAAGATGAGCACGTTCAACATCGGTCCTGCCTTGTCGTCGACGGCCCTGCACGGCTTGGCCTGGCCGTCCTGCCTGCGGGAAGGCACGCATTCACCGGGGAGGTTCATTGCCGTACGCTTGCCTGCGCACACTACAGCTGCAACGTGGTGCTCGCGCAGCGCGCACGCATCGATTGCCTGATCAACGCAGGTGCCGGGATTTTCTGTCACATCCCACCGGAGATCCGGCTGCATGTAGCCGATGACGTTGATCCAGACCGGAGCAGCGTCACGGTCCAATGGCATCGTGGATATCGCGTCCTGAGTCCGACACACCGTATCTCAGAGGTGGTGGCGCCAGAGTGGCTGCGGATGGTTGAAGATCATGGCCCCTGGCTGAGGCACGACCGCCTTGACCACACTCTGGGCCCGGAGAAGCTCTTGCGTAGCGAGGAGCAGATTGCGCGTGCCTATGCTGGATTTCCTGCCATGCTCGCAGATGCATTTGAGCAGTTCTCGCATTACATGCAGCAGACGGGAATGAAAGGGTTGCAGGCCGGCGGCTCCAGTCAGTTCAGCACGCACGCCCGGTACCACGAGGTCGAGGAGATGGTTGATGGCACCCTGATGAAGGTTCGCGTGCTGGTGAGACACCTTGAACACTCGGGTTCCGTGCGGCTTCGCGCTATCCAGAGAGTAGACACGGCAGAGCTGAGGCTGGCATTGGAGGATATAGATCACGCAGGACATGTGCTGCAGAGACCCGAGCCTCGGATGTGTGACGAAACTCCGGAGGCACACATGGTCAAGCACGGCTTGGCGGAGGCCATACGACTGCTGCGGGCCCGCTACAAAATACGCTGAGGCGCGACCCGGGCACGCGTGGGCCCTACGGCTGACCTGGCGGCAGGTCTGCCATGACGGTGTGCACACCGCGTGGATTCCATTTCTGGTCGACAGGCTACGATGATGTCAGGAACCTGATCGAAGGAGTGGTCATGCTGTCTCCCGAATCTTCCCCGTCGCCGCTGTTGTCGGCCATCGGTCGGAGCTGGTCGATCCTGCTGCTGTATGGCGTGGTCGCGCTGGGCTTTGGCATCACCGCAATCGGCTGGCCGATGGCCGCAGCCACCGCGCTGGCCTGGGCACTGGGCCTGATGGCCATCGTCGAAGGGGTCATCAGCCTGATTGCGTTGATCAGCGGCGGCAGCGGCGCGCCGCGGGGCTGGCTGCTGCTGTATGCGGTGGCTTCGCTGGGCTTCGGCACGCTGGCGGTGATCAACCCGCTGGCCACCGCCAGCGTGCTGGTGCTGCTGCTGGCTGCCTGGCTGCTGGTGGCGGGCATCTACCGCATCGTGTTCGCCGTGCGCGTGCGCAGGCATATCCGGGGCGAGTGGGTGCTGATCCTCAGCGGCGCGCTGGCCATCGTGCTCGGCCTGCTGTTTGCAGCCAACCCGCTGGCCGGGGTGGCGGTGACCACCCTCTGGATGGGGATCGGCAGCCTGCTGTACGGGCTGCTGCAGATTGTCGTGGCACTGAAACTGAGGACGCTGGCGTGAGGGCCGCGCTTCCGTTGTTGCTGGCCGCGGCGCTGGGCTTGACCGCCTGCATGCCGGGCGCACCTGCTGATGCGCCGGTGGGCAGGCAGCAGGCACCGCGCCCCGGCGTGGACGTGCGCCTGAGCGCGGTCGATGCGGAGGGCAAGGGCACGCCGGTTGAGTGGCAGGGCGAGGCACTGGCCCTGCGTGAACCGCCGATTGCCGGCAGCGCGGACATCGCCGATGTGCGCTATGTACTGGACAACGGCAATCAACCGGGCCTGCAGATCCGCTACCGCCCGGAGGCACACCAGCGCATCCACGATGGCACCGCAGCCCTGGTGGGCCAGCGTGCGGCCATCAGCGTGGATGGCCGTGTGCTGATGGTGGCGACGGTGCAGGGCCCGTTCGGCGAATCAATGCTGCTGAGCGGGCTGTCCAGCATTGCCGAAGCGCAGGCGCTGGAGAAGCACATCACCGGCAGATGACCGGCGCGCCACCACTCCCGCGCTGCGCGCGGAGGTCGACCAAGGTCGACCGCTACCTGGCGAACCGCGCTTCGATCTCCTCCAGCGACTTGCCCTTGGTTTCCGGCAGCCACAGGGCGGCTACCAGGAAGAACACAAACGTGCAGCCGGCCCAGAACAGGAACATGCTGGCATAGCCATGGTGCCCCACCGTGGGCAGGAAGATGGCGGCAATCGTGGTGGAGACGAACTGGTTGATGAGCAGGGCGATGCTCATGCCATTGGAGCGGATGCGGTTGGGCATCAGTTCCGACAGCGCCAGCCACACGCACACGCCGGGGCCGACCGCGAAGAACGCAACGAACACCAGGATGCACGCGGCCACGGCCCAGCCGTGTGCCGGTGGTGGCACCGGGCCGATGCGTGCCTGTTCGATGCGCAGCGGTGCCTGCGCGGCGCTGGCAGGGTCGGCGAAGGGATTCAGGTGCAGGTGGCGGAAGAACGCGCCGATGACGCTGTCCGGCTGCACGGTGCCGGCACGCGCGATGCGCAGTTCGCGGTCACCCAGGTTGCCGCTGCGCAGGGCACGCACGTTGGTGAAATCGCCATAGGCATAGGACACGGTGAGCTGCAGTGGCCGGCCCTCGCTGTCGGTGCCAGCGGCCAGGCGCTGCCACTGCGCGTCATCCAGCACCAGCTGCAGGCCATCACCACTCACAGCGGCCTGCAGCTGCGGCTGCACGTCGGCGCGGCCGCGCTCGGCCTGGAAGAACAGCGTGGCCGCGGCCAGCAGGGCCACGCAGATGCCGCCGCTGCCCAGCATCAGCAGGAAGCGGCGGCCCTTGCGGTCGACCAGCAGCAGGGCGACCACGGTCATCACCGCGTTGAGCAGCTTGATGGCCACGTCGGCGCCGTTGGCCACCGAGCCTGACAGGCCGGCCTGGTTGAGGATGTTGACCGCGTAGGCCAGTATCGAATTGATGCCGGTGGCCTGGGTGCAGGCCAGCACCACGCAGGCCAGCAGGAACGGCACCACGTAGCGGCGGCTCAGCAGCGGATCACGGCGGCCATCGCTGTTGCGTGTTTCGGGTGCCTGGATCTGCGCCAGCGTGGGTTCCACATCGGCAGCGGGCAGCACACGCTGCAGGCTGCGGCGCGCGTCTTCCACGCGGCCACGGCGTACCAGCCAGCGCGGTGATTCGGACAGCCAGAAGATGCCGGCACAGAACAGCAGGCCCGGTGCCAGGCAGCTCCAGAAGATGGTGCGCCAGGCGTGGTCCTTCACCACGAACAGTTCCTGCGCCTGCTGTGCCAGCGGCAACGAGCGCACCGCTTCGGCGGCGGCATCCACGGCATGCGCCTGGTACAGGCCGATGAGGGCAGCCAGCACCAGGCCGATGGTCAGCAGCAGCTGGAACATCGCCGCACCGCGACCGCGCCGCTCGGGACTGAGCACTTCGGCCAGATACAGCGGCACCACCACGCCGATCAGGCCCCCGCTGATGCCCTGCAGCAGGCGGCCCAGCAGCAGCGGCGTGTAACCCGAGGCCAGCGCCATGATCGGGATCGAGGCGGTGAACAGCACGCCCGCCAGCAGCATCGCGCCGCGTCGGCCGATGAGGTCGGCCACCATGCCGGCGAACAACGAAGACAGCACGCTGCCCAGCAGCACCGCTGCAACCACGAAGCCGAGCTGTTGGCTGCTGAGCTGCCAGGCATGGCTGGCGGTGGCTTCCAGGTAGGGCAGGGCACCGGCGATGATGCCGATGTCGATGCCGTACAGCAGGCCGCCGAGGCCGCCGATGAACAGCAGGTAGCGAACGGGCCAGCGCGGGGCGGTGGGTGCGGTCATCGACAGGTTCCCAGGTAGCGCCGGGACGTGCCCGGCGGCGTTTCAATGCGGCGTTCCCGCCGCACGGCGTGCATCAGGCGTGTGCAGCGTTCAGATCGACAACATGCCCACCCACCACCACCTGCTGCAGGCGCAGTGCGGCGTCCAGCACCACCAGGTCGGCGCGGGCGTCGGGCGCGATGCGGCCGCGATCGTCCAGGCCGAGGTACGCGGCGGGGAAGGTGGAGACGCGCTGCGAGGCATCGGCCAGGTCCAGGCCCACCTGCACCAGGTTGCGCAGCGCCTGGTCCATGGTCAGCGCACTGCCGGCCAGCGAACCGGTGGCCAGGCGCACGCAGCCGCCGCACTTGTGCACGCGCTGTTCGCCCAGCGCGTATTCGCCATCTGGCATGCCGGTGCCCGCGGTGGCATCGGTCACCGCGTACAGGCGCGGAATCGCGCGCGCGGCCAGGCGGATCACGCCGGGGTGGATGTGCTGCAGGTCGGGAATGATCTCCGCGTACTGCGCATGCGCCAGTGCGGCGGCGGCAATGCCCGGGCGGTAATGGTCGACGCCGGTCATGCCATTGAACAGGTGGGTGAAGCCGGACGCGCCGGCCTGCAGCGCGGCCACGCCTTCCTCATAGGTGCCGGCACTGTGGCCCAGCTGCACGCGGATGCCCATCGCCGACAGCGCGGGAATCAGCGCAGTGTGCTCGCCGATCTCCGGCGCCAGCGTCATCACCCGGATCGGCGCCAGCGCGTGCATCTGCTGCACCAGCGCCAGCGTTGCCTCGATCGTGCGGTTGGGCTGCGCGCCCAGCCGCTGCGGGCTGATGAAGGGGCCTTCCAGATGCACGCCGGCGATGGTCGCGGCTTCGGCATCCGGCGCCGCCATCGCGGCGGCCACGCCCTGCAGCGCATGCTCGATCTCGTCCAGGCCGGCGGTCATGGTGGTCGCCAGCAGGGTGGTGGTACCGAAGCGCAGGTGGGTACGGGCGATGGTGCGGGCCACCTCGCCGCCCTGCATCAGGTCCACGCCGGCCGCGCCGTGCACGTGCAGGTCGATGAAGCCGGGCAGGATCACCGGCAGCTGCAGATCGTCGGCGCCACTGTGGTCATCCACCTGCAGCTGGCGCACGTGCGAATCGAACTGGACATGGCCACGGCGCCAGCCCAGCGGGGTGAGGATGCGGCCGTGCAGGGAACGGGTGTCGGTCATGGCGGTGTCTCGGCGATGATCACTTCGATGCCCAGCCGCTGCAGCCCCTCGCGGGTGGCATCGTCGATGCCGGCGTCGGTGATGATGGCGTGGATCTGGTCCAGGAGCGCGATGCGGTGCAGGCTGACGCGGCCGAACTTGGAGGCGTCGGTCAGCACCACGATGCGGCGCGCACGCTCGACCATGCGGTGGTTGAGGCGGGCTTCGGCTTCGTCGTGGGTGGTCAGGCCGAACTGCAGGTCCAGGCCATCCACGCCCAGGAACAGGGTGTCGAAGCTGTAGGAGTTGAGGCTGGCCTCGGCCTGGCTGCCCTGCAGCGAGAGCGACTGCTGGCGCAGCAGGCCACCGGTGAGGAGCACGGTGATGCCCGGCGCGTTGGCCAGTTCCCAGGCGATGTTCAGGCCGTTGGTCATCACCGTCACGTCGCGGTGGCCGCGCAGGTGGCGGGCCAGGGTCATCGTGGTCGAGCCGGAGTCGATGATGATGTTGTCGCCGGCCTGCACCAGCCGCGCGGCGGCGGTGCCAATGGACTCCTTCAGCGGCAGGTTCAGCGCATCCTTCTCGTGGATGTCCTGTTCCTGCGGCGGCGTGCGCACCAGGGTGGCACCGCCGTGGGTGCGGGTGGCCAGGCCCTGCGCCTCGAAGTGGGTGAGGTCGGCACGGATGGTCACCGCCGACACGCCGAAGCGCTCGACCAGATCGGCCACCTGCACCGAGCCATGCTCGATCAGCAGCTGCAGGATCTGTTGCCGGCGGGAGCGGGTGTTGCGCATGGCCATCTCTCGGTTTCGTCAGGAAAGGTAGAGATTAGCCGTTCGCAAGAACGGAGGCAGCCGAACTTGCGTTCTGCTTGCGGGTGCCCGCCTGGTTGGCGCTGCAGGCGCGCGCGTACTCGCCCAGGCACTGGCCGATGCGGTGCTGCACCAGCGCGCTGGGGGTGTTGGCCAGCTGGCCCTCGCGCACGGCGCGGTACTGCTCGGGCAGGTACTGGCTGAGCAGGACCAGCGGCGGCGCCTGCCGTTCCAGGTTGGCGAACAGGGTCTGCACCGCCTGCAGCAGCGCCGGGTCGCCCCAGTAGTAGCGGCAGCGGTCGCTGAAGGAGAAGCGGCGCAGCAGGCGCAGTTCGGCTTCGTCGCCCTGGTAGTAGGGCTGCCAGTACTTCGGCTGCGCCTGCATCACCTCATCCAGCACCTGCGGCAGGCGCGAGCACTGCGCCGCTGGCAGCAGGTCGGCCTCGATGGCGGCCAGCGCGAACAGCGCCTCGCGGTAGGCGAAGGTCGCCGCCGGGCCCACCTTGAGGATGGCGAAGTGGTCGCGCACCAGCGCGTGCAGGCCGCTTTCGCGCTGGTAATCGGTGGAATGCGCTTCGAACACGATGCGCGGCTGCTGTTCGAGGAAACCGGCCAGCGCATCGGCTGCCGCGGGGTCGTACTCGTGCACGCTGCTGTGGTCGAAATCCACGCCCGGCTGCACCACCATCGCGATCACCCGCTGCCACGCATCGCGCAGCTGCGGCGTATCGAAGGCGTGCTGGTGGATGGCCAGCGTCTGCGCGGCGGCGGCTGGCGTGGTCACCTGCAGGCCGCCGGCCAGCGAGGCTTCGCCACCGGGCACCGGCACTTCGGTGCCGATGACATAGACCGGCGGCGGCAGGCCGTGCCCGGCGGCGGTGCGCTCGGCGATCTCGGCCAACTCGGCCGAACGTGCGGCGACGATCGCATCGGGCAGCGGCACCGGGTCATCGGCGCAGGACATGCTGCAGTCCAGGTGGATCTTGTGGAAGCCGGCGGCCACGTAGGCCTCGATCAGCACGCGCGCATGGGTCATGGCTTCGGCGGCCGGGCGCTTCTGCCAGGCGTTCGGGCCAAGGTGGTCGCCACCGAGGATCAGCCGCTCGCGCGGGAAGCCTTCTTCATCGGCGAGGGTGCCGACGTAGTCGCGGTACTGCGGCGGGGTCATGCCGGTGTAGCCGCCAAACTGGTCGACCTGGTTGGACGTGGCTTCGACCAGCAGCACGGTGCCGTGCGCCAGCGCCACATGCATGGCCGCGCGCAGCACCTGTTCGTTGCTGCAGCAGACGCTGTACAGGCCGACGTTGGCACCGGCGCGGTGGGAGGCAAGCAGGGTCTGCAGCGGGGACATGGTCAGGCTCCGGTCGATCAGGAAAACGAGGGTTGGCAGGCCAGCAGCGCGGCACCGCGCGCACCACCGGCATCGCCGAAGCGCGGCGGCACGATGGGCGGCACCTGCGCGCCGTTGAACAGATGCGCGGCAACGGCGGCGGGCAGCAGCTGGTACAGCGGCGCGTACTGCGAAAGGCCGCCGCCGAGCACGATCACGTGCGGGTCCAGCGCCAGCACCAGCGCGGCCAGGCTGTGGCCGAGCAGGTCGCGGTGGATGTCCAGTGCCTGGCGGGCGCGTGCATCGCCGGCCTCGGCCAGGGCGATCACCGCGCTGGCATCGCGCGCGCTGCCGCCAAGATGGCGTTCGATCATCGCCACGCCGCTTCCGGACACGTAGCGCTCCACGCAGCCCTGCAGGCCGCAGCCGCAGTCCAGCAGGGGCAGGCCGTGGCGCTGCAGCAGGTGGCCGGGCACGCTCCAGTGGCCCCATTCGCCGGCCAGGCCGTTGAAGCCGGTCAGCAGGCGGCCCTGCAGGCAGAAGCCACCACCGGCACCGGTGCCGAGGATGGCGCCGAACATGCTGGGGTAGCCATCGGCGGCGCCACCGTGCGCCTCGGACAACGCGAAGCACTGCAGGTCATTACCGAAGTGCAGCGGACGCGCCAGCTGTGCCTGCAGGTCCTGCGCCACGCACTGGCCGGTCAACGCCGGCACGTTCGCGCTGAGCTGGCGGCCACTGCGGCGGTCGCGCACGCCGGGCAGGGCGATGCCGATGGCGGCGTCACTGCGCCCCAGCGTGGCATCGGCCTCGGCCACCAGTGCAATGACGGCCTGCAGGAAACCGGCGTAGTCGCCCTGCGGCGTCGCCACGCGGCGGCGCCAGGTGACCTGCATCGCCGCATCGCACGCCACCAGCTCGATCTTGGTGCCGCCGATGTCGATGCCGTAGCAGGCGTGGGCGATCAGCTCAGCCATGGTGGATGGTGACGCCCTGGACGACGCGGTTGACGGTGCCGTCCGGGAACGGATTGTCCGGGGTCAGGCCCAGCGCGGCCGAGCGCTGCAGCGCGAACAACTGGGCGAAGCCCAGCCACACCGGCGCCAGCCACGGGTCGTCCAGTGCCGGCACGGCCAGCGTGTACTCGTCGTCCGCGCCGATATCCGCATGCGGGCCGATCGCCAGCACCTGCCCGGCCACGCCGTCGCGGCGCAGTTCTTCCAGCAGGTCCTGCTCGTAGCGGCGTGCCAGCGGCTGCACGCTGCGCAGCACCACCACCAGGGTGTCGCCATCCAGCGTGGACTTGGGGCCGTGGCGGAAACCCAGCGGGGTGTTGGCCAGCGCCAGCACGCGGCCAGCGGTCAGTTCCAGCACCTTCAGCGCGCACTCGCGGGCCAGCGCTTCCAGCGGTCCGCTGGCCAGGTAGATCACCCGGTTGAACGGGCGCTGCGCCAGTGCCGCGACCGGTGCATCCCACTGTGCCAGGCCTTCGCGGCCCAGCGCGGCAATCTGCTTCAGGCGTGCGCTGCGCGCCTCCCACGGCGAGCGGTCGAATACGGTCAGCGCAGCCAGCAGCATGCAGGTCAGGCTGCTGGTCATGGCAAAGGCACGGTCGCAGCTGGCCGAAGGCATCAGCAGGGTGAGGGTATCGCTGCGGCCGGCACCACGGCGGGCCAGTTCGCCGTCGGCATTGCAGGTGATATCGAGGAAACGGGCGTCGGCCACGTCGGCGCGCACGCGGTCGACCGCAGCCACGCTTTCCGGGCTGGAGCCGCTGCGGCCGAACGACACCAGCAGGGTGGGGCGGTCGCGCTGCAGGTACAGCGCCGGGTGGGTCAGCAGGCTGGTGGTATGCACCACGCGCACCTCGGCCGGCCACTGCGCGTTGATCGCATCGGCCACCATTTCGGCGATGAAGCCGGAGCTGCCTGCGCCGGTGAACAGCACGCGCTGGTTGGGATCGTTGAGGCTGTCGCCGAGGAAGGCCTGCAGGCGGTCGCGGGCACGCGACAGGTCCTGCGCAAGGGCTTCCCACAGCGCCGGCTGCTGGGCGATTTCGGTAGCGGTATCGGCTCCGCCCCGGCGCTGCCAGGCGGACACATCGGAAAGCAGGGTGACGTCCATTCGGAGGTTCCAGTTGGGCCAGCGCACCATCAGTGTTTTCTTTCGAAATGTCAAACATCGAAAGCAAAAAGAAAGAAATGGCTTGACGCAGCTTGCTCGTGAACAGGTAGATCCAGAAACGCAAGAACCGGCCGAATGCCGTATCGCACAATGCTTAACAGGGGGTTGCAAGCGCTTACACAAAGTATTGCGATGCAACAACTTTCGTTTCTATCAAATATATCTTCCTTTTTCCTTTCAGTTTATTGACATCTTTCGAATCCCTGCCCTAGAGTCGGCCGCAACTGCTTTCGAAACGCCCGGTGAACGGGTTGGGAGTTCGTGTGGAGAACCGCATTCGTCGCTCGCCGCTGCTGCTGGCCCTGTTGCCCGCCATGATGCTGGCAGCGACATCGGCCCAGGCCGAGCCGGTCGGCAACCTGCGTTCGGTCAGCGCCAGTGGCAGCCGCGACGGCGTGCATGGCTGGGACCTGCAGACCGACAGCGGCGCGCGCATCCGCATCGAACTGCCGGCCGCGGACATCCTCCGCGTGCAGGCTGGCCGCAAGGGCACGCTGACCGGGGCCGGTGACAAGGCCGCGCCGATCGTGCTGCCGCAGCCCAAGGCGAACGTGCGGGCGCAGCTGGAAGAAGATGCGCAGGAGATCCGCGTGCGCACCGACGCGCTGGTGCTGCACGTGCAGCGGCAGCCGCTGCGCCTGCGCCTGGAGCGCCTGGACAACGGCCAGCCCACCGCGCTGTGGCAGGAACTGCAGCCGCTGGACCTGGATGCCACGCAGAGCGTGCAGGTGCTCTCCTCGCAGGCCGATGAAGGCTACTTCGGCGGCGGCCAGCAGAACGGCCGCTACCAGTTCAAGGGTCGCGAGCTGGAGGTGTCCTACTCCGGCGGCTGGGAAGAAGGCGATCGCCCGAGCCCGGCGCCGATGCTGCTGAGCAGCCGTGGCTGGGGCATGCTGCGCAACACTTGGAGCGATGGCAGCTACGACCTGCGCCAGCCCGACCAGGCCACCCTGCTGCACCGCGAAGACCGCTTCGATGCCTACTACTTCGTCGGTGCCGACCTGCCGAAGCTGATCGAACGCTACACCCAGCTGACCGGCCGCCCGAACATGGTCGCGCGCTGGACGCTCTCCTACGGCGATGCCGACTGCTACAACGACGCCGACAACAGCCGGAAGCCCGGCACCGTGCCCGAAGGCTGGAGCGACGGCCCGACCGGCACCACGCCGGATGTGATCGACAGCGTGGCCAGGCAGTACCGCGAACATGACATGCCCGGCGGCTGGATCCTGCCCAACGACGGCTACGGCTGCGGCTACCAGAAGCTGCCCGAGACCGTGCAGGGGCTGGCCAAGTACGGCTTCCGCACCGGCCTGTGGACCGAGAACGGCGTCGACAAGATCGCCTGGGAAGTGGGCAAGGCCGGCAGCCGGGTGCAGAAGCTGGACGTGGCCTGGACCGGCAAGGGCTATCAGTTCGCGATGGATGCCAACCGCCAGGCCTTCAACGGCATCCTCGACAACTCCGATTCGCGCCCGTTCCTGTGGACGGTCATGGGCTGGGCCGGCATCCAGCGCTACGCGGTGGCCTGGACCGGCGACCAGAGCAGCAGCTGGGATTACATCCGCTGGCACGTGCCGACCCTGGTCGGCTCGGGCCTGTCCGGCATGGCCTACGCCAGCGGCGACGTCGATGCGATCTTCGGCGGCAGCGCCGAGACCTTCACCCGCGACCTGCAGTGGAAAGCGTTCACCCCGGTGCTGATGGGCATGAGCGGCTGGTCGTCGAACGCGCGCAAGCACCCGTGGTGGTACGACGAGCCCTACCGCAGCATCAACCGCGATTACCTGAAGTTGAAGATGCGCCTGACCCCGTACATGTACGGGCTGGTGCACGAGGCCGCGCAGACCGGTGCACCGCCGGTGCGCGGCCTGATGTGGGACAACCCGCGCGACCCGCATGCGCAGGATGAAACCTACAAGTACCAGTTCCTGCTTGGCCGCGACCTGCTGGTGGCGCCGGTATACCGCAGCCAGGCGGCCAGCCGTGGCTGGCGCCGCGACATCCACCTGCCGGCCGGCGGCTGGATCGACTACTGGGATGGCCGCCGCGTGCAGGCCGGGGCCGAGGGACGCCAGCTCGACCGCCAGGTGGACCTGGCCACGCTGCCGGTGTTCGTGCGCGCCGGTGCGATCCTGCCGATGTATCCGTCGATGCTGTTCGACGGCGAGAAGCCCCTCGATGAAGTGACCTTCGACCTCTACCCGCAGGGCGAAGCGCAGTACACGCTGTACGAAGACGACGGCACCACGCGCCGCTACCAGAAGGGCGAATCGAGCACGCAGGTGGTGCGCGTGCAGGCCCCGGCGCAGGGCAGCGGCCCGGTGCAGGTGCAGATCGACGCGGTGCAGGGCAGCTACAGCGGCCAGCTGACGCAGCGCCGCTACGGCCTGCGCGTGCTCAGCCGGCAGGCGCCGCGTGCGGTACAGGCCGCTGGCCGCGCGCTGCCGGCGCTGGCCGATGCGGCGGCGTTCAACAGCGCCAGCGAAGGCTGGTACTTCGATGCGAAGGACCGCCGCGGCACCCTGCATGTGCGTACCGCCACGCAGGACATCCGCCAGCCGCTGCAGCTGCAGCTGGATTTCGCCGTGGCCGCTGCGGCTGCCGACGATGCCTTCCCGGCCGCGCCGGTGCTGGGCCGCGAACTGCCGGCCGACAGCCTGCTGGTGGTCAATCGTCCGGCCGAAGAACCTGGCCACGCACTCGAAAACGCCTTCGATGATGACCCCGGCACCTGGTTCCGCAGCGTGCGCAACCAGGCCGTGCGCACCGGTGCCCACGAGTGGGTGGTCGGCTTTGGCGAGCGGAAGATGATCGACGGCATCGAGATCGCCCCGCGCAACGACAAGAACTGGAAGCACGGCCAGGTACGCGACTACGAGGTGTACCTGGGTGACAGCAATGGCGAGTGGGGCGAGCCGATCGCCCGTGGCCGCCTGCAGTTGAAGGAAGGCGTGCAGCGCATCGACTTCCCGGCCCATGCCGGCCGCCTGCTGCGCTTCCGCGTGCTGAGCGTGCAGAACCCTGAAGGCGACGGCGCCAGCAGCACCGATCCGATGGTCACCGCCGCACAGGGCAGCGCCCGTGCCTTCGATGCACTGCAGCCGCGCGATGTCGGCCCGATCGCGCTGTCCACCTTCCACATCCTTGAGCACCAGGAACCGGAGCGACCGGCCCGGCAGCAGTATCTCTCCGAGCTGCCGGTGCCGGCCGCGCTGGCCAGCCAGGTGCGCGCCGACCAGTCCTTCCGTGGCGACGCCGGCCTGCGCATGAACGGCCTGCAGTTCCGCCGTGGCCTGGGCGTGGCCGGCAACAGCCGCATCGACCTGCGCCTGCAGGGCGGCTGGAACCTGCTGCGCGCCGATCTCGGCATCGACGACGCCTGCCGCGCCGCCGGTGGCCTGCAGTTCCAGGTCTGGGGCGATGGCCGCCTGCTGTACGACAGCGGCCTGGTGAAGGCACCCGGCGTGGTCAAGCCGGAACTGGACGTCCGTGGTCTTTCCACCCTGAGCCTGCGCACGCTGGGTGCGCAGGGCAGCCAACCCGCCCAGGTCTGCGCCAACTGGGCCAATGCCGCGCTGATCGGCCAGGAGGGCGACTCCGCCAGCATCGTCGCCCCATGACCCCCACGTAACACCGCTCCTCCCCCCGCCCATTCCGACTACGGCTTTCGAGCCGTGGCCCGGGAGCGTTTTGCCCGCCAATCGCTTTCGCGCCGCCCACCCGCGCCGCACCCCTGCCAGGAGAGAACCCCGATGTTGCCCGCACGCCACCCCCGTCCCCCCTGTCGCTCGATCGCTCCGCTGTCGCTGGCCATCGCCGGCGTGCTGTTGTCGATCGCCCTGCCTGCTGCCGCCCAGGACAGCAAGGACAATGCCACCGACCTGGCCCGCATCGAGGTCACCGGCTCCAACATCCGCCGCACCGACGTTGAAACCGCATCGCCGGTGCAGGTGATCAGCAAGCAGGACATCCAGAACATGGGTGCGCGCACGCTGCTGCAGGTGCTGGACAACCTGCCGGCCGCGCGGCCCGCGCAGCAGGATTCGCGCTCGCTGTTCACCGGTTCGGACGGCGCCTCGCAGGCCAACCTGCGTGGCCTCGGCGCACAGGGCACGCTGGTGCTGCTGAACGGCCGCCGCCTCTCGTACTACGGCGCACCGGCGGGCTTCCAGACCCAGTTCGTCAACATCGATGCGATCCCGGCGGCAGCCATCGAACGCATGGAAGTGCTGACCGACGGCGCCTCGGCGGTGTACGGCACCGATGCGGTGGCCGGCGTCATCAACGTGATCACCAAGCGCAACTTCCAGGGCGCGGAGATCAACTTCACCAACGACACCTCCTCGCGCATCGATTCCTACGGCGAGCGCCAGGCCAGCATCACCGCCGGCTTCGGTGACCTCACCGAGAACCGCTTCAACGTCTACGCCGCGGTGAACATGTACCGCCGCGACGCGATTCCGCTCAGCGATTTCTACGACAAGCGCCCCAGCCAGTACTACGTCAACAACCCCAACTACCTGACCAATCTGCGCCTGGGCGTAGGCAGCAAGCCGGGCCAGTTCAACCCGGGCACGTACTTCGCCTTCGACCCGGTGACCGGCCGCCGCGTGCAGGAAGCCGCACCGGGCTGCCAGAACGTGCTGCAGGGCCAGGCCGCCGGCCCCAGCTGCGTCTGGGAAACGTGGATGAACAACGAGATCGATGCCGGCGCCAAGTCCGAGCGCAACACCGCCTACCTCAACGGCACCTTCCTGGTGGGCGACAACACCGAGATCTTCGCCGAGGCCACCTACACCGACATCGACCTGCGCGCCAACGGCGGCACGCCGCGCACCTACGGCACCACCACCGGCAACCCGACCAGCTGGTTCTCGCGTGATACCGGCACCTCGGTCAACCAGTTCCTGTACCCGTACCTGGGCCCGAACAACGAGTACAACCACGCCAGCCCCGAACTGAAGGCGATGATGGGCGGCGTGGTCGGCCTGCAGTACCTGCTGCAGGATGCCGGCGCCAACTACTTCGGCCAGCGCAACACCGACCAGAGCTACCGCGTGCTGACCGGTGCGCGTGGCAACGTCGGTGACTGGAACTGGGAAACCGCCTTCGCCACCGCAGGCACGCACTCCACCACCTACCAGACCATCAACGTCAACCTGAAGGGCTTCGAGAAGGCCTTTGGCCCGTACTCGGTGGACCCGGGTACCGGCCGGGTCATCATTTCCGACCACCCTGCGTACAAGTTCGGTGAGATCAGCGAGGCCAACGCTGCGCTGATCCGCGAAGCTTTCCCGACCTTCGACATCCAGTCCTGGACCCGCCTGCACACCCTGGACGGCAAGATCGAAGGCCCGCTGTTCCAGCTGCCCGCCGGCGAGATGCGCGCGGCCTTCGGCTTCAATGCCAGCCGCGAAACCTTCTACACCCCGGGCAACCCCGATGCCGCCGCCGGCCTGATCACCCAGCAGGGTGGTTCGTGGTTCGACGGTGCGCGCAACACCTATGCGCTGTTCGCCGAAACGGTGGCACCGATCACCGACAAGCTGGAACTGGATGCGGCGGTGCGCGTGGACAAGTACCCGAACTTCAGCGCCAATGTCGCGCCGAAGATCGGCTTCAAGTACCAGGCCTTCGACCAGCTGATGCTGCGCGGCACCTATTCCACCGGCTTCCGTGCGCCCAGCCTGGCCGAGTCGGGCAGTGGTGGTGTGTTCGCCCAGCTGGGCGGTTACCGCGACGAGGTGCGCTGCGCCGAGACCAACGCCATCGCCGACCTGCTGCGGCAGTCGCAGCGTGCCGGTGACGTGGACCTGGGCAAGAGCCTGGCCAACGTCGACTGCAGCCGCACCGTCGCCCGCATGACCCAGCCCAACCAGGACCTGAAGCCGGAAAAGGCCAAGATCGCCACCCTGGGCTTCGTCTACGAGCCGGCCAGCTGGCTGTCGGTGTCGGCCGATTACTGGTTCATCTACCGCAACAACGAGATCGTCGCCCCGGATTTCAGCCGCGACACCGACATCATCTCCTCCAGCCGTTCGCCGATCACCGACGCCGACCGCGCCAACCTGGCCCAGCTGGCGGCGATGTGCGCCGACCCGGCCAGCGGCGTGAGCTGCCCGGCCGTGCTGCCCGGCTACAGCGTGGGCAACGTGGCCAGCGTGGTGGGCCAGTACAAGAACCGCGGCAAGACCCTGGTCGACGGCTTCGACGTGGATGCACGCAGCCGCTTCTCGCTGGGTGAATGGGGCGGGCTGAACGTGGGCCTGGCCGCCACCATCGCCAACCGCAACCGCTACTACATGGATGACGAAAGCGGCTGGTACTACGGCGACGTGGTGGGCTACTACAACAACCCGCGCCTGCGCGCCACGCTCAACGCCGACTGGACCTACAAGCAGGTCACCACCAGCATGTTCGTCAACTACGTGGGCGGCACCAAGTGGGCCCGCGACCGCGTGGACGAAGTGGACAACAACAAGGACACCTGCACCGCCGGCTTCCTTGCGCTGGAGGCCAGCAAGTGTGATGGCGCGCCGTCGTGGTGGACCGCCAACCTGAGCGTCACCTGGCGCCCGGATGATGCCTGGAACCTCAGCTTCACGGTCAAGAACCTGTTCGATCGCCTGCCGTTCTACGATCCGAACAGCTTCCTGGGCGATTCCAGCGACTACGCCACCATCTTCGGCCGCGGCTACAGTGTGACCGTCGGCTACCGGTTCAAGTAATTCCGTTCGTGTGACCCTGGTGCGCCGGTCGGGGCCGGCGCACCTTCAAGAGGAGAGTGTTTGCCATGAAGCGTAGGGAATTCATCGCGGCCAGTGCCGCCGTCGCCGCCAGCAGCCTGCTGCCGCAGACCCCCGCCTGGGCGGCAGGGCGCAAGGTGCGCCTGGCCCTCATCGGTACCGGCATGCGCGGCCTGGTGCTGCTGAAGGAGCTGGTGCGCCGGGATGATGTGGAGGTGGTCGCGCTGTGCGACATCGAACCGATCATGCTGGGCCGCGCCGTGGACATGGTGGCCAAGGCCGGCAAGGCCGCCCCGAAGACCTACGGCCAGGACCGCGACATCAACGCGTGGAAGCGCCTGCTGGAACAGAAGGGCATCGATGGCGTGGTCATCGCCACGCCGTGGGAATACCACGCACCGATGGCGATTGCCGCGATGCAGGCGGGCGTGGCCGTCGGCTGCGAAGTGGTGGCCGGCATCACCCTGCAGGACCACTGGGACGTGCTGAAGACCCAGCTCAACACCGGCACGCCGTACATGCTGCTGGAAAACGTCTGCTACCGCCGCGACGTGATGGCCGCGCTGCAGATGGTGCGGCAGGGGCTGTTCGGCGAACTGGTGCACCTGCAGGCCGGCTACCAGCACGACCTGCGCGGGGTGAAGTTCAATTCCGGCGATCCCAGCCAGCCCTACGACAGCGGCGTGGAATTCGGCCCCAAGGGCTGGAGCGAAGCGCGCTGGCGCACCGAGCATTCGGCGCAGCGCAACGGCGAGCTGTACCCCAGCCACGGCATCGGCCCGTGCGCGATGTACACCGGCATCAACCGCGGCAACCGCTTCACCCACATCAACGCGTTCGCCAGCAAGGCGCGTGGCCTGCACGACTACACCGTGGCAAAGAGCGGTGGCACCACCCACCCCAGCACCAAGGTCACATTCAAGCTGGGTGACATCGTGACCACCACGCTGGCCTGCGAGAACGGCGAGACCATCCTGCTGCAGCACGACACCTCGCTGCCGCGCCCGTACTCGATGGGCTTCCGCGTGCAGGGCACCAAGGGCCTGTGGATGGACGTGAACCATTCGATCCACATCGAAGGCCGCAGCCCGCCGCACCAGTGGGAAGAGTTCAAGACCTACCAGGACCAGTACGAACACCCGCTGTGGAAGCAGAACGCCGACACCGCGGCCAGCGCCGGCCATGGCGGCATGGACTGGTTCGTCATCCACGCCTTCGTGGAAGCGCTGAAGGCCAAGGCACCGATGCCGATCGACATCTATGACGCGGTGACCTGGAGCGCGATCACGCCGCTGTCCGAGCAGTCGATCGCCAACGGCTTCCAGACGCTGGAATTCCCGGATTTCACCGCCGGTGCGTGGAAGCAGCGCAAGCCGATCTTCGCCTTCGACGGCAAGTACTGATCTGTGCCCCACGGTAGCGCCGGGCCATGCCCGGCGTTGCCGCCTGATCCGGCGTAGCGCCGAGCCCACGCTCGGCTGCCAGCGCTAGCGTCCTCACCACCGGCAGAGCCTCACACCATGCCATGGCAGAAGATCAGCGATCAGCCGGACCAGCGTTTCCTCGGTCCGTTTCGCATCGAATTCTGGCGCATCGACGAGGGCCAGGTGTTCCACCAGGGCCGGCTGCTGCGCAAGGCCGATGCAGCGAGCTTCGAGTTCATTCCGGCGCACTTCTTCATCGGGCGCGATGCGCATGCGGTCTACCACGCGTGGACCCGGCAGACCTCCATCGACCGCGACAGCTTCCGCCAGTGCGGCGCGTACTGGCTGGACGACCATGCCGTCTACTTCGAGTACGAGACCTCGCTGAAGGCGCTGGCCGGGGCGGATTGCACGACGTTCCGCGATCTCGGTGGCGGCTACGGGGCCGATGACCAGGGCGGCTGGCATTGCGGCAGGCGGATGAAGCACTGCCTGCGCGGAGACCTGCTGCAGGGGGTGATGACAGCAACGTCTACTGCGACGGGAAGCCGCTGCCCGGTGTGGATCGCGCGCGTTGGCAGCTGCTGGACGGGTGCTTCTCGGGTGATGGCAGCCGGGTCTACTACCTGGAACGGAAGCTGCCGCGGGTGGATGCAGCGACGTGGCGCTGGCTGGAAGGGGGCTGGTCGCGGGATGCGACGCAGTTGTTCACCCTGCATCTGGTGGAGAAGGATGCCGGGGTGCGGGCGCTGCATGGGTTTGAGTGACTGGGGCCGACGCGCGGGCGATCGGCCATGGCGCTGTGCCGCCAGCTGAAGCGCCTGGCGGTGGGGCTCTGGGAGCCGGGATGCTGCTGGGGGCGACCTGCTGGAAGGGGGGGCCTGCAAGGGCAGACGTGAGCAGGGGAAGATGGCGCGCCCGGAGGGATTCGAACCCCCGACCAATGGCTTCGGAAGCCACTACTCTATCCGGCTGAGCTACGAGCGCGTTGTTGAGCTGTCGCGGCGCCATGAACGTCCGTGGCGCCGCAGCGCAGCGCGATGGCGCGATGCGGATGAGGGAGTCTACCTTAGAGAAGAAAAAATTTCGATGTCTCCTGCTCAGAGCAGCAAAGCGCAATCGGTTGCATGGCCGTGGCCAGCCTCGCGCCAAAACCAGCCTAGTGCCCGATACTGACAGTACGGTAGCCTGATCCTCTCAGCATGCTATTTCTGGAGCGAAAACATCCAAGGCCTTAGCGCTGCTACGGAGCATTCTTACCCGTAACGAGACCGCGAACGTAGTCCATGTTCCAACCGAAGAAGAAAGACTTGGCATCAGCAGACGAAGAGCTGGCCAGTGCTCCACATTTCTCTGGTTCGGCAGCCGTGATCAACGAGACGTAAGGAGAGGCGCCTTTAACATTCTGAGCAGGAATTCCTGCAAACGTAGTGCCGCTTGACCCCGTCAGGGCGTCGGAGCAGAAGCGACCAGAAAGCTTGCTGACAAAGGCCTCTACTGACGCGTCATTCTGGTTCCAAAGCCTGGTCTGAACCAGAAGTGCTGCGATAGAGAATGCAGAGTAGTGAAATGCCATGGTCCCTCTACTTACCTCTGCACTCAACTGTCCAGAATCATTTACATTTTTCTCAGACTGAAGCAGAACCCACTTTGAGAATTGGAGAGGATCATCAGACTTCAAGTAGCGAGCGGAAGACGCAGCGGCAACACCAGCCCAGTAGCAGTGATTATTATGGCAACCACTTTCCCTGAAGAAGGCCGTTATTTCGTGTGTCCGAGTGCCAAGCCATGTGCGGAATTTGGCATCCTGAAGTTTAGGCGCGGATCGAGAATCAGCCTCCAATCCAAGAAGCGAAAAATTTATGGCTGAGATCATCCAACTCTTGTAAAGAATATTGTACTCACCCGAGCCTTCAAGGTAGTTGCTTTCAGCTAACGCATTGAGATGCGTTGTGAGGCAATTTGCGATCTCGTTGCTCGGGCCCTTGCGATAGAGCATTGAGAGGTTAACGATTTTTTTTGCCGGATAACTAACCTCCTCACGCACTCCTGACTGGGCTGCCACGGCGTCTGGATCCAAGGTCGAAGACGTTGGATCAATTCGCTTTGCCATGTAGCGGGTCTTGATGCCCATATCTCCGGCGGACACTTCGACCTTCGGGCAGGAGAATTTACTGGCGGGTGTGGCTGCGTAAACTGTGGGAGCCGTAAGCGCTAGAAGAAGTGTCAAACTCTGCATTCGCATGAGCGTTGCCATTCTGAGTTGAAAGCTAGATGGCTAGCTTAGCCCATGCCTTGTTGGCAAAATGTCTACAGCTGCCTGTTGGCATCGTGATCGCAGGACAAATAGTGCCGAATTTGCCTGTAGGCAGCTAGAGTGGACTCCTCTCGAAATCCACTCAGACCGCGAAAACTCTCAGGCGAGTCAGGTTGACACAAAGTTCCTGACCGCGTTCAAGAGCTTTTCCTTCTCTGGCGAGGCCCCTGCACTCGCCGATCGAGAGCCATCTCGAAGTGAATCCACCTGAGCCATCAACTCAGCCAAATCTGTGGCCACAGCTACTCCAGGGTACTTGCCAAATCGCTCCGCCGTATCCATCTGATGATCATTGCGATGTTCGCCCAGGGTGGCACGGCGGGGAACGATCAAGAGCGGCGTACCAAGTTCAAGGGCAGTAATAATGTTGCCCATGCCCGCGTGGGAAATGAAAACCTCGCAGGTAGCGATCAGCTTAATGAATGCTTGTTGGTCTAACGACTTGTGAACTTTCATTGTGGAGGAAATGAAATTATGCTCACCGGCCTGAACAACCACTTCCGTGTCCGGATGTTGATCCGCCCAAGCCTGCATCATTTCCACGAGGCGAGGAAATGGAAGCTGGCTTCCACATGACATGAATATCACAGCAGGCGGCCCTCGTAGCTGGCTCCGGTCACTTCTGCGACATTTTCCCACTGGGTTAAAGTCTTGTGCGCAATGACCTTGGCGATCTTTCCTGAAACTGAAAGTCTCTCGGTGTTGGCGATACTGTCAATCCACATCGTGCGCTTGCCAACCATGCGAGCGCAGGCGAGAGCGAGCAATCCGGGCGCCGCCCCAGTGGATATGACATGTGTGGCATCGCTACTGAGAACGCAGTGAACTATAGCGGGTACGCCAAGAATCATTTTCAAAGGTGTGTCTCGATTGAAGTCCGGAATCTTGTAAAAGCGACGATAGGTGACGCCAGAAACTGCTGTTTCATCTACCGTAGCGATATCCACCTCATAATCAAGTAGACCAGCAAGAAGCTTTGAGGCCTGCACCCAGTGCCCGCCTGAAGATGTGACAAAAAGAACTGAAGAAGGCCTCACGAATTCACCTGTGATGCTTTTAGAGAAATTGCCGGCTTGAGTCGCCGTGTCAGAGGTCTTTCAACGATCAGATATGCTGCACAGCCGGCGATTACGGACGACGCGAATACGATGAAATACAACGCAACGTTGTCATGCATATGCAGGCCTATCTTTCTCAATACAATCGCCGCGACTGATATCACAGCCGAATGGACGAGGTAAATCGAATAGGACGCATCGCCCAGGAACTGCAGCGGATAGGGAACGGACCAATTCTGTGTTTTTTCCAGTCCCGCTATGCCTAGAATCAACAGGCCGAAAGCGGGTGCCAGCAGGAAATGCAGATAGCCATACTCACGATGGAATTCGTGGATGTCGAGGTTGTAGTTCAGGAAGTAATAGAGCAGCAGGCAGGCAGCAGCCATACCTGCGAGCATCGCACCGACGTTCGATACGCGCTTGTAGAGGATGAACACTGCCATGCCGACGAAGAAGTATACGTTCCAAGGCGAGAGAAGGCGAGAATCTACCGCTTCAGTGCCCGAGGCTAGTCCAACGCAGATGGAGGCGAACCAGATACCCAAAAGAGTGAATCCAAAGCGCCTCGAAATGATTAGCAGCGAGAACGCAATGTAGAACTGAACTTCGTAGAATAAAGTCCAAGCTACCTTAAGCGGAGGAACAACTTTGTCAGGAGATATTTGAAACAGTGCATAAGATGAAAGCAAATCCAAGGGCTTTGTTGAGAAGTCGCTAGCTCCCAGTCCCATAAATGCGGCAATCACATAGAGGGTTGTAAATATCCAGTAGGCCGGATAAATACGAAGCGCACGCTTTGAAATGTAATTCTTCAGCCGGTCTACCTGCCCAATGTCCTTCTCATGAGCCATGAGTATGATAAATCCACTCAAGACAAAGAAGAAATTGACACCCATAAAGCCATGACGGGCAAACTGCTCCATTACGACGCCGCTTCCGGGTGAAACCTGCCGTGCGATGATGTAGACATGATAGAAAGCGACCGCGATTGCAGCAAGGCCACGCATGGCTTGAATGGTGCGTATCGAGTTCATGCTGTTATTTGCCTGCAATTTTTACAGTTGCGGTGGCTATCCGCTGATACAAACTTTGAGGAAGGATAATCTGCAAAAAAATTACCGCAGCTATCTTGGGCCCATAGGCGCGCCGCAGAAGAGATCTTCCATAAAGTTGAAGGGCTAGCGGGATCCTTGTGTAAGAAGCTACCCGCGCGCACTGCCATCCTCTATACGCATAATAGCTGCGCGAAGATATTTCGCCGTTCGACTTCATCTTCTCGATCCACTGAAGCAAGGGGGCGTAGTTCTTTTGCTTGGATACACGGCCAGGAATATAGCGGTCATCCATTATGACGAGAGGCTGTTCCAAATATGTGATGTTAGCGCCGGCGTTGGCGCATCTGATCGCAAAGTCAGTATCTTGCGAGGAGGGTAGATTCTCATCGAACCTCACGTGCTTTGCGAGCGGTGCAGCCAAGAACATGGTGGACGTTTGAATCCATCCTGCGTCAGCCATCAAGTACTCATCAATACGCTCCCCGGCGCGCGGGCCTCTCGGTGGCTTGATCCAGGTCCTACTAATACCCCTGTCGACCCTTAGCTGAGTGAAGCACATGAAGTTAGGACGGGGGTCTTTGCTTGCGAAACCGAGCTGAACGCTCAATTTCTCCGGCAGCCAGATGTCGTCTGAATCCAAAAGGGCTATGTACTCTCCGCGGGCCGCATCAATACCCAAATTCCGCGCCGAGCTCGCTCCTCCGTTCTCCTTGCGCAGAACGCGAAAGCGCGAGTCGTATGCGCGAGCAACAAAGCTGACAAGGTCGTCCACATCGGTCGAGCCGTCATCGACTATGAGACATTCAAAATTTCTCTCTGTCTGATCCTTGACGGAATCCAGTGTGGCGGCGATGGACTTTGCGCGGTTATAGACAGGAATGACCACCGAAACAAGTGGCGGTCGTGAGAACTCGGAGCTTTCAGTATGTTCCATCATCAACCCTTATCTTCCCTAAGGCTGCGTTTCGTAACGTTGTATTCTTGGAATGTCAGTATGAGGATGATCGCCATCATTGGCGAAAGCTTTCCGCCAAAGATAAGGCTTGTCATGCCGGTCATTGTGCAGAAAAGCGCAACGTAGAAAGTTGGGCTGAGTCCGTCATGTCCCTGTTTCGTCTTTCTTAGTACAAAAATCTGCGAAAGAAGGTAAATGGAGACTAGAGTCGCGCCAATTATCCCGACTTCAAAGTACGACATCACCCAAGTGTTGTGTGCATGCGGCGGACGATAGTTTCCGGTCCAGATATAGTCGTAGATCGGAGAAATGAAGCTGGAATATCCATGGCCAAGCAACGGTCGGGACTCAGCCTCTGCAATCGTTCGCGCCCAAATCAGCGTTCGCCCAGAGAGTGACGCGTCGCTCTCCCCTCTGCTGAAAGTATCCTCCAGATATCCAACCGAAATGGCCACAATCGAGGTAAGGATCACTAGACTGACGATGGAAATTATCCTTATCCTTCCCCGGGTATAGCTAACCATGATTAGTGCTGCGCAGAGCGCAGCATAAACAAGTAGCGTCCGTGTCTGGGTTGCGAGGAGAGTCGCAGCCGAGAATAAAAATACCAGCGTAAGGATCAGCCTACGCTCCTGGGTTCCGCGCGACATTGCACGAGCCAGCCCGGCGAACGACAGCAGCATTGACGAGCCGGCAAGATAGCCCAGCTCGAATTCATGTGACATGATCCCACGCAGTCGCCAAAAACCCTTCTCCTGAAGCGCGTAGCCTGGCGCAACTACCAACGATACCCAGCTGAGGACCATTACAGCCAAGCAAATTCGTACAAATATTACTCTTGTCTGGGCTGGGTCATATCTGGCCCCTCCGATTGATATCAGCAGACACGCAAAAAGCAAGGATGCATTGGATATAGATGCAGATTTGTCGGTTGACCACAATGCGGATGCAAAGCAGAAAGAGGCGTATACCGCGAACGAAGTCGCGAGTGTGGTCGAGACGCGCGACTTCATCTTTGCGATGTTGAATGCAGCGTAGGGAAATAGGATTAAGTATCCGATAATTGTAAGCGGATAATTCACGCGACTATCGCCGATGCGGAACAGCGAGAGCTGTATGCATAGGGAGGCAAGCACAAATACCGTCACATACCAGGCGGTGCTGGAGCTGCTGGTTGCTCGAAGGAGTGGGTAGTCGTACTTCAATGGAAAATTTCCCGCGTGACATCCTTGATTCTGCTCTTCATCATCAGGGCGCTTTTCTGGAAAGCCCGAGCGTACTCCAGGCCTGGCTGTGGAAGGGGTGTGCCGTTCCAAGAGTCCAGTTCAATGCTAATGCAGTTGCCAAGATCAAGAAAAATTCCGGATATTTTCCGGTCCACTTGGGCGCTGATAACTGGGCAAGGAGCGACTCCATTAGAAGCGGCCAGAAGCAATGCGTGAAGGCGATTCGAATAGATTACAGAGCAGGTTGAGTAGACCTTGCTTGCTGCGTCAAGGCTATAGGTCACGTCTTCAAAATCACATTTCATACCGAGTGATGATAGGAACTCTTGGAGTTCCAGCATTCCTGGAGTATCACGTGCTACCTGGCTGACCAGCACAATGTCCGTATCGGCCGCGAAGGATGCAGCGATCATTCTCCCAATTTTTTCGATAAGCGCTCGCCCACCCCGGTCTGTGCGGAACGAGAATGCAAGCCTTCTGCCGCTCGCCTTTTCGCTGGCATCAGGAAATATTAAGAACGCCAAGTCGGGCGCTACGCCTGAGTGTGTTATACCGCGCTCACGACAGTACTCGTCTGTCTGGCTGTCACGGACGAAGTGATAGCTAAGGGCGCGCGCGCGACCGCGGACCAACTTTTGGTGGCGAACGCCCAGTTTGTCATATGAAACGCCCATCTGAACTGTCACGATTCCAAAAAGTGACATTATTCGGAGAGCTAGATTGTAAACTATTCCAGATAGATAGGATCCTGTGGATTTTTCGCCATTGATTCCGCCTGGGATCAATGAATAAAACGAGCGAAGACCGTGCATTCGCCTAAGTGCGAGGGCGAGAAAAATCTCTGCCTTTCCTGAATCAAGCTCCGAGTATGGCGCCTTGGTTGACTCCCGAATCTGTTCGGAAAAGTGTGCGGGAATTCCTTTGGCACTAAGGACTACGTTCATGTGCTCGGACATGAGGGCTACGGCCTGTCCAACGATCAGAGCATCCCCAACATTGTCGAATTGGGTCTTGGCGTGCATGTAGCCGACCTTTGGGGAGTGAAGCATCGCCAGTGATTTAATTCGAGAAATTATCACTGGCCACTCCTATTCTTGCCTGGAAGGAATTTTTTCCTCAGGCGGTCAACCGGCAGGTCATCCCATTTGACGAAAATGAAATCACTTGCTCCAATTCCAAAGCGAGTCTTGTAGGTTCTGAGGAACATCGCTGAAATAATGATATTTACTACAATGGTGGACGATGCCGCCCCAAGCAGTCCCCATGCCCACGTCATGCTAAAGGTCGCGACGACGTTCAACGCAAGTCCAACCGACAGAATTTTCAGGACGGTGGTTGGAGAGGTTGCCACGGACAAACTTGGAAACAGCATGGTCCAGATGGCGCCGAACAGTGTTCCCACTACCAGTATCGAGAACAGCAGTGAGTGGCCAGCGAAAGACTTTCCGAGAACCGTCGGCACGAGAACCCAAGAGAGTGCCACCATCGCGACCGAAATTGCCATAAACACAGCGATTGAAACCCTGACGGACTTTGCTGTGTTGGCAGCTGCCTCCTCTTTGGACGTTGCTCTTACATTGTGTGAAAGCAATACGACGGATATGGCAAGCCCTACCTCCGTCACTACCTCAGTAAGCCGTTGGAGGCCAAAGAAGATTCCGCCATCAGTTAGCGTTGATTCGTAGCTAACGGTATAGAAAGCGAGCTTCTTCGATGCTTGCATAAGCACAACAGCGACCATGAATGGGATGCCGGCTCGAACTAGACGTAAAATGATCGAGAGGCTTGCGGATGCTCCCGGTGCTAAATACTTGGGTGCCTGCTTGACCGCAAGATAGAGCGAACCGAACGCCTGTGAGATCGCCAGAGCCCATATTGCTGTTGACAGTGAAAATTGATTCACCGCCAGCATTAAAAGAGTAAGCGCAACTAGGATGATTCTTGATGCAAGCTCGGTTCGATTAAATGTCTTGATGTCCCCCTGGCCGAGCGACGCGCCCTGCAGCATCCGTTGATGCAACATAAATGCAAGCAATAGTGCGGCCGGAATAGCCGCGGCTGCGGCACTTGTGTTCTCGGGTCCAAATCTAAGATAGATAATGGTTAATGGAACGCAAAGCAGGGCAATGGGTAGCAGCAGCAGGTAAGCGCTTCGTGTGTAATCTGAGCTTGAGTCCGGCTCTTTTCCAATCGAAACTGCAATGGAATTTCTGACGCCCAAGTCAAGAATCGTGGAAAGAATAAGTGTCGTAGTAAAAATATAGCCATAGACGCCCATGTCCGCCAAGCTGAGTTTATTTGCGACGATTGCAAATACCACCAGGTTGGCTGCCTTCCCACCAAATCTTGCCAAAATGGTAAGCAGGAAGTCGCTAGCTTTGCTTGATTTGCTCATCAGACTATTTTTGAGAGGTCGGCAATCATTACCTGGCGAAATCCGTCAACAACTCCGTTGAACGCGATTCGCTGGTGGTTCATGTCCCATGCTGGATGTGGGTCGATGCGGCGAGGGCCGTCCAAGTTTTTTGTGAATATCTTGCAGATGCTGCGCTCTGTGCCTGTTGCTGCATCGATCAGGCGGAGAGGGACATTTCCATGATTGTCCTTGAATCCTTCTGATATATATGAATCGGTCAGGATATGCTTTCCGCTCGAGTGCAGTGTTGGGTGGCCGCTTCCCTTGGCGTCCCCGCCGACTAGAACAATCGAACCATCGCTAGGCGATATGCTGACAAATCGCATCTTTCCGTCGATTTTGAGGTTCATCAGAATTCCGCTACCGTCTGCATTCCAGTTGGGATGATGGCCTCCCTTTCTCCATGCGGAATCCGTAACAACCAGCTGCGCATTCTTGCCATCAAGATCAGTTGTCACTAACTGCAATGCGTGCCCGACTCTGCCGGGAATCTCCTTTATGAAAATAACAAGAAGAAGCCTAGTTCCTGTTGGATCAACCTTTACGTTAAACAGGAAATACTTTCCCCTGCATAGCTTTTCCTGATCGCCAAGTTGGGCCACGATGTCGTGAATTGACGCAACGAGTTCGCACGCGCCTGTTTCGAGGTCGGTTCTCCACAAGCCATTCGACGAACTGCATCGCTCGGGCTCTCTGTACTTATCAAACGGATTTTCGGGAATTCCATATCCCGGTATCAGCGCATTGATCAGTCGAAGGTCGGCGGAGTAGGAATATCTGCGCTCGGGGTCGGTTCCGTACACCGGACCATTTAAATTGGTTCGGTGGCCGCTATCGAGGTCGATTCGGACCGCCTGTGCGGTACCGGCAATGGCGTCATTGCAGAAGAGTGTGCGATCACTTGAGCCCCACTGAACATTTGCTCCAAGCTGGGCCCCCCAGCCGCTGGTCTCATGTACGGTCTTGGTCTCGCCAGTGCGGAGGTCAATGACGCATACCAATGCTTTATCGCCCGGAACAGGTACCCTGTTTATGAATGGTACTCGGGTGACAGCGATGAGATTGCCGGATGGAGAGAACGGACAGACGTCGAAAAATGTCGTCATGTAGTGTCCGTTCGGCGGCGTAACCGTCTTGACTTGGACTCCATCAATCGTGGAGTCGTAGTTGCGAATTGGAGATGTCTCGAGCTTGCCGACGGGATCAGATTCCCAAGGGCTGCGTTGCCATTTCTGGGTCCATACGCCAATAGCAGCTCGCGCGGTGTCGGGAATCGACTTGGCGAGGCGCTTGATCATTCGCAAATTCTGTTTGACTAACATCGGCCTTCAGTGCCTCGCACGTCTCGCTTGGTGTTCTATTTCAGCTATCAATGCCGAAAAGATCACGCGTATATACCTTCTCCGAGACATCGCCGAGCTCTTCCGAGAGCCTATTGGCGATGATTACATCGGAGCGTCCCTTGAACTCGGCGAGATCGCTCACAACCTCAGATGAGTAGAACTGTGTCTCGCTCAGGGCCGGCTCATGGATGATCACGCGAATACCTTTGGCTTTGATTCGCTTCATGACGCCCTGGATGGCAGAAGCTCTAAAATTATCCGAGCCAGCCTTCATTACGAGTCGATAGATGCCAACCACATTTGGGTTGCGGCGAATGATCTCATCGGCGATGAAATCCTTACGTGTGCGATTGGCTTCTACGATTGCATGAATCAGGTTCTGGGGTACGTCGCGATAGTTCGCCAGAAGCTGCTTCGTGTCCTTGGGCAGGCAGTAGCCACCATAGCCGAACGAGGGGTTGTTGTAGTGACCCCCAATTCGTGGATCCAGGCTCACTCCTTGAATGATCTGCCGCGTATCCAGGTCGTGAGTGGCTGCATATGTATCAAGCTCGTTGAAATACGCGACTCTCATTGCGAGGTAGGTGTTGGCAAACAACTTGATTGCCTCGGCCTCGGTCGAGTCGGTAAAGAGCAAGGGTACATCCTTTCGGATTGCTCCTTCCTGCAGCAGCTGAGCGAATCGAGCTGCCCTTTCTGATCGTTCGCCGACTATGATTCGACTTGGATGCAGATTGTCGTATAGCGCCTTACCTTCACGCAGAAATTCTGGCGAGAAGATAATGTTGGGAGTGCCGAGCCGCTGGCGCAACTCGTTGGTGCAGCCCACGGGAATGGTGGACTTAATTATCAGTACGGCATCAGGGTTGATCGAAAGGACGTCACTTATCACTGACTCAACTGAACTCGTGTCGAAGTAGTTGGTCACCGGGTTGTAATCAGTCGGTGTCGCCACGATTACGAAGGAAGCGTCCTGATATGCCTCATTGGAGTCGAGGGTCGCGCGGAGGTCCAGTTCCTTCTCTGCAAGGAACTCCTCAATTTCCGCGTCTTCGATCGGAGATGTTCTAGAATTGATTTTGGCAACCCTTTCCGGGTTGATGTCCAGCGCCACCACTTGGTGGTGCTGGGCCAAAAGTACTGCATTGGAGAGGCCGACATAGCCTGTGCCGGCTACGGCAATCTTCATGATCAAAATCCTTTTGTTACATCTGAGCTGTAAAACGGTTGGGGATAAGCGTTGCAGCATTCGGTGAACCACTTCCCCATGGTGGTCAATGCTGCACGCCTCGATTGTCGGGCATCAAGCGCGGCCTACGCACCGTCTACCGATCTCAGTTGAGATTCCTTTAATGCTACTACATGCCAAGGGGGGGTAGGCACGGCTATTGCATGCACTGGGAACCGGGAATGATGAATGGCTGTGGGTCGGGATGATTGCCGCGTCGCTTGCCGACTTCAGCACCGGGAGGACTGCACGGATGCATCGACTCCTGTGTTGGGCGTGGTGGCTGTCCAGACGAGCGAGACATTGGCCGTAGTGAGGACGCGTAGAGATAAAAGTGTGATGTACGTCGCATTGTTGGTGGCGCCCGCAGGCCCGGCGTGATTGTTCAATCGAGCGTTTGGCCCACGGTATGGGCAGACTTTGGGTTACACTGCAAGGCTTGATTCTCAAGCTCAGGCCCTGCTCGCCGGCGAGCGAAGGCTCTCAACCCTCCGTTTGGGGTCATCAGGCGCACTCCGAGGCTGATCCTGGGATTCCAGCTACTGTGCAAGGCTTGGCGCGCCGGGGCGCTGACTGATCCCCTAATTTAGATGGACGCAATGACTAGACATACGGAATCCCGAGCAGTCAAGGAAGATGAAATTGACCTGCGCGAACTCTTGGGCGTCTTGATTGATCGCAAATGGTGGATTGTTGGGACTACGGCTGTGTTCTGCGCCGTTGGCGTCGCCTATGCGCTACTTGCTGCCCCCGTGTATCAAGCTCAGGCGATGGTGCAGGTTGAGTCCAAGGTGCCCAGTATTCCAGGGCTGTCGGACCTTTCTTCCTCGCTCGGCGGTAGCAGTACCGCTGCAACAACTGAAGTTGCACTGCTTACGTCCAGAACCGTGATTGGTACGGCTGTGGACCAGCTGAACCTTGAGACCCAGATCGACGCGAAGCGGATGCCACTAGTCGGCAATTTCTTTGCTCGGCGGTTCAGGCCGGAGGTGCCAGAGGGCGTGGCTCCTCCCAAATTTGGCTTTTCCAAGTATGGCTGGGGAGGCGAGCGCCTTCGCATTGGTCGTCTGGATGTGCCGCCTGCGATGATTGGAGAGGAGCTCACCCTCAAAACCAATGATGATGGCAAGGGCTACGTTCTCCTCGATGCCGATGGTAACGAGGTGGTTCACGGTATCGCTGGAGCTTCTGCGCAAGGCAAAGGGGTTCTAATCGAGGTTGAAGAGCTTCGTGCCAATGCGGGAACGGAGTTCTCGGTTTCTAAGTTGAGGCGTCTTGACCTCCTGACTGGACTCCAGGAGAGCATTGCTGCGACTGAGTCGGGCAAGGACTCAGGCATCCTGCAGCTGACCTTTGAAGATACCGACCCCGTTCGTGCGGAGGCGGTGGTTCAGCGGGTGGCTGACGCATACGTTAGGCAGAATGTGGATCGCGGATCCGCCGAAGCTGCTGCTCAGTTGCAGTTTGTGAAGGAGCAGCTTCCTACGGTGCGTAAGCAGGTGGAAGAAGCTCAGGCTGCGATGACCGCATATCAGTCGAAAGCGAATTCGGTTGACATCACCATGCAGACTAAGGGTCTGCTGGAGCAGGAAGTTGCGGTTGAAGCCAGCATCCAGCAGCTGAGGCTTAAGCAGGCAGAGATGGATCGCAGCTTTACCCGTGAGCATCCCGCTTATCGCGCTCTTCTCAAGCAAATGGGTGATCTGGAAGGACGCAAGGCAGGCTTCAAGAAAGAAGTCAGCGGTCTCCCCGATACTCAGCAGGAGCTATTGCGGTTGACTCGCGACCTGCAGGTAAGCAATGAACTGTATACCGCGCTGCTTAATCAGGCACAGCAATTGGACGTGGCTCGCGCTGGTACCGTAGGCAACGTGCGCATCGTCGACAACGCAGTCGTTGACATTGCCCACCCGGTCAAGCCCCGCAAGGCCCTGATCGTCGCCATCGCCACGCTTCTCGGCGGCTTCCTCTCGGTCGCCTTCGTCTTCCTCCAGCGCATGCTCAACCCGGGCATCGAAGACCCGGCGGACATCGAAGCTCTGGGCCTGCCGGTCTACGCCGCGATCCCGCTGAGCGTGTCCAACACCCTGCCCAAGCTGCGCAAGGGCAAGCACGGTACGCGCGTGATCGCCGACGGTCGCCAGCACCTGCTGGCAGTGAGTGCCCCTGCCGACCCGACCGTGGAAGCGCTGCGCAGCCTGCGTACCAGCCTGCACTTCGCCATGCTGGAAGCGAAGAACAACATCCTGACCATCTCGGGCCCGCGCCCGGGCGTGGGCAAGACCTTCGTGTCCACCAACCTGGCCGCGGTCATCGCGCAGGCGGGCCAGCGCGTGCTGGTCATCGACGCCGACATGCGCAAGGGCACCCTGCACAAGATCCTGGGTGTGTCGCACCAGAAGGGCCTGTCGGACGTGCTGGGTGGCAAGCTCAGCGTCGACGACGTGATCCATCCGGTGGCCGGCCTGGACAACATGCACTACATGGTGCGTGGTGACATTCCGCCGAACCCGGCCGAGCTGCTGATGCACCCGCGCTTCGCGCAGCTGCTGCAGGACATGTCCGGCAAGTACGACCTGGTGATCGTCGATACGCCGCCGATCCTGGCCGTGACCGATCCGGCGCTGGTCGCCACTCACGCGGGCTCGAGCCTGCTGGTCACCCGTTTCGGCGTGAACCAGGCCAAGGAAATCGAGCTGACGCTGCAGCGCTTCGAGCAGAACGGCGTGCAGATCAAGGGTGCGATCTTCAACGCGGTCGAGAAGCGTGCCACGGGCTATTACAGCTACGGCTACTACGAGTACAAGTCCGACGAAAAGGCCTGATCTTTTCGCAGGGCAGGACACCGGGGCCCGGTGCGCGCAGGCGCATCGGGCCCTGTCTTTTCCGGGCCCGCGCCGCCGTCCCTCCAGCGCAGGAGTATCCTATCGCCATGGCTGACACCCCTCTTTCCGCGCCGCATCCGGCGCCGACGCCGCGCTGGCGTCACTACTGGTCCCTGATGCGCGCCGATCGCCCGATCGGCACCCTGCTGTTGCTGTGGCCCACCTGGTGGGCGCTGTGGCTGGCCGCTGGCGGCCTGCCGCCGCTGTGGACCCTGTTCGTGTTCACCGCGGGCGTCTGGCTCACCCGTTCTGCCGGCTGCGTCATCAACGATTACGCCGACCGCTGGCTGGACCCGCACGTGGAGCGCACCAAGGCGCGCCCGCTGGCCACCGGGGCGATCAGCGGCCGTGCGGCGCTGGCGTTGTTCGCCGTGCTGATGCTGGTGGCCTTCGGCCTGGTGCTCACCCTGAACGGGCTGACGATCGGCCTGAGCTTCATCGGCGTGTTCCTGGCCGCCAGCTACCCCTATCTGAAGCGCTACACGCACCTGCCGCAGGTTTACCTGGGCATGTCTTTCGGCTGGGGCATCCCGATGGCGTTCGCCGCCGTGCAGGGCGAAGTGCCGATGCTGGGCTGGCTGCTGTATGCGGGCAACATCCTGTGGTCCACCGCGTATGACACCTGGTACGCCATGGTCGACCGCGAGGACGACCTGAAGATGGGATCGCACTCCACCGCCATCCTGTTTGGTGAGCTGGACCTGGTCATCCAGGGCGTGCTGTACGCGCTGTTCCTGGCCACGATGGCCCTGGTGGGGGTGCGTGGCGGGCTGGGTGGGTATTACCTGGCTGGCGTGGCGGTGGCCACGGTGCTGGTGGTGTACGAATTCTGGATCTGCCGCAACCGCGAGCGCGGGCCGTGCTTCAAGGCCTTCCTGCACAACAACTGGGTAGGCGCGGCGCTGTTCGCCGGCATCGCCGTGGACCTGGCGCTGCGCTGAGAGGCGCAGCCGAGCGCAGGCTCGGCTCTACAGGTGGCATCAGCCGCCCCGGTCACCGGTAGAGTCGAGCTTGCTCGACTGATCCCCGCGGCCAAGCCAGAGCAGTCGAGCAAGCTCGACTCTACGACCAATAGGTGGCTGACAGCCCGCATCCCACCGCCCAGAATCGGCCCATCGAACCTGGGAGGGTAGGCGATGGCCTCGACGGCAGCAGTACAGGATGGCTGGATGGCGCGCGCGGCGCTGCGTTCGGCCGCCTGGGCGGAAAAGTGGTTCCCCGATGCGTACGTGTTCGCGGTGCTGGGCGTGGTCATCGTCGCGGTGGCGGCGATGGGCTTCGGCTCGACCCCGCAGGCCACGGCCAGCGCCTTCGGCGACGGCTTCTGGAGCCTGATCCCCTTCACCATGCAGATGGCCTTCGTGGTCATCGGCGGCTATGCGCTGGCCACGGCGCCGGTGGTGGCGCGCTTCATCGATTTCCTCGCGCGGGTGCCGCGCACCGGTCGCGGTGCCGTGGTCTACGTGGGCCTGGTCAGCATGTTGGCCTCGCTGCTCAGCTGGGGTTTCTCGCTGGTGTTCGGCGGCCTGCTGGTGCGCGCGCTCGCCCGCCGCACCGAGCTGCGCATGGATTACCGCGCCGCCGGTGCCTCGGCCTACCTGGGGCTGGGCGCGGTGTGGGCGATGGGGCTGAGCTCGTCGGCCGCGCAGCTGCAGGCCAACCCGGCCAGCATGCCGCCGGGGCTGGTGGAGATCACCGGCGTGCTGCCGTTCACCGAAACCATCTTCCTGTGGCAGTCGATCGCGCTGACGGCGGTGCTCATCCTGGTTTCGCTGCTGATCGCCTGGCTGACCGCACCGGCCGTCGGCAGTGCACGCACCGCCGAAGATTTCCCCGGCGCCGCGCAGGCCGAGCCGGAGCCGCTGCAGCAGCGCACGCGCCCCGGTGAATGGCTCGAGTACAGCCCGCTGCTGACCGTGCTGCTCTCGCTGCTGGCCTTCGGCTGGCTGTTCAACGAGTTCGCCAACAAGCCGGTGGTCACCGCCATCGCCAACCTCAACACCTACAACTTCCTGTTCATTTCGCTCGGCCTGCTGCTGCACTGGCGCCCGCGCAGCTTCCTCAACGCGGTGGCCAAGGCGGTGCCCAGCACCACCGGCGTGCTCATCCAGTTCCCGCTGTACGGCGGCATCGCGATGATCCTCACCCATGCGGCCGGCGGCGACGGGCAGACCCTGGCGCATCGCCTGTCCAGCCTGTTCGTGCACGTGGCCAGCACCGATACCTTCGCCCTGGTGATGGGCGTCTACTCGGCGGTGCTGGGCTTCTTCGTGCCCTCTGGCGGTGGCAAGTGGATCATCGAAGCGCCGTATGTGATGCAGGCGGCCAACGAACTGAAGGCGCACCTGGGCTGGGCGGTGCAGGTCTACAACGCGGCCGAGGCCCTGCCGAACCTGATCAACCCGTTCTGGATGCTGCCGCTGCTGGGCGTGCTGGGCCTGAAGGCCCGCGACATCGTCGGCTTCACCTTCATCCAGCTGCTGGTGCACATTCCGCTGGTGCTGGGCCTGCTGTGGCTGCTGGGCATGACCCTGACCTACGTGCCGCCGGTGATGCCGTAGCGCCTGTGGGGTTGTAGAGCCGAGCCCACGCTCGGCTCTACAGGAACCAGCCGAGCATAGGCTCGGCTCTACAGGAACCAACATCAGCCGGCTGCGGCCTGTTTCTCGATCTCTGCCTTGCGCAGCAGGAACCGCTGCACCTTGCCGCTGGGCGTCTTCGGAACCTGCGCCACGAACTCCACCTGGCGCGGGTAGGCATGCGCGGACAGGCGATGGCGCACATGCTGCTGCAGCGCGTGCGCCAGCGCATCGCTGCCCTCGAATCCGTCGCGCAGGATCACGAACGCTTTGACGATCTCGGTCCGCTCCGGGTCGGGCACGCCGATCACCGCCACTTCGGCCACGGACGGATGCTCCATCAGCGCGCTCTCCACATCGAACGGGCCTATGCGGTAGCCGGACGAGGTGATCAGATCATCGGAGCGACCAATGAAGCTGATCGAACCGTCGTCCTCGCATTCCACCGAATCGCCGGTGCGGTAGTAGCCATCGGCGATGGCCGGGGTCTCCGCCTGGTAGTAGCCGGTGAACCACATGATCGGTGACTGCTTCAGGTCTACCGCGAGGATGCCGGGCGTGCGCGGTGGCAGTTCATGGCCGTGTTCATCCAGCACGGCCACGCGGTAACCCGGCATCGCAAAGCCCGATGACCCCGGGCGCACGCGGTGGGCCAGCGCGTGGTGGTTGTTCACCACCATGCCGGTCTCGGTCTGCCCGTAGTGGTCCAGCACGGTGGTCTGCAGGTGCTCGGCAAACCAGCGGGCAATCTCCGGGTTCAGCGGTTCGCCGGCACTGCTGACCACGCGCAGCTGGCCCTTGATGCCGGCACTGGCCTGGGGGCCGGCGGCGATGATCTGCCGGTACGCGGTGGGCGAGCCGGCCAGGTTGGTCACTCCCAGCTGGCCGATGATGGTGTTCAGGCCGTGCACGCTGAAGCCGGCTTCGCTGAAGGTGGTGGCGTGGCCCAGCAGCAGCGGGCCGATCACCGCGTAGTACAGGCCATAGGCCCAGCCAGGGTCGGCGATGTTCCAGAACACGTCATCCGCGCGCAGGTCGACGGCCAGTTCCATGTAGCTGGCAAACGCCATCATCGCGCGCAGCGGCACGGGCACGCCCTTGGGGCTGCCGGTGGTGCCGGAGGTCGACAGCAGGGCCATCAGCGCATCGCCGGGCAGCAGCACCGGCTCCAGCGTCGGCGCGGCCGCCACCGTGGCCGCACGCCAGTCGATATCACCGTCGCGCAGTGCATGGCCGGGGGCGAGCACCGTGGCCACCGGCGGGCAGGCATCGAGTTCGTCCAGCTTGCTGCGGTGTGCGCTGTCGGTCACCAGCAGGCGGGTGCTGCCGGTCTTCAGGCGGCTTTCAATGGCCTTGGGGCCAAACGCGGTGAACAGCGGCTGGTACACCGCGCCCAGGCGCCAGGTGCCGAGGATGGTGGCCAGCAGGTCCGGCGTGCGCGGCAACAGGCCGGCCACCACATCGCCCGGGCCGACGCCGGCGGCACGCAGCACCTGTGCGGCGCGGGCGGCGGCATCGCGCAGGTCGTCGAAGCTGTACAGATGCAGGGCGCCCTGCACATCGATCCAGCGCAGGGCCAGCCGATCGCTTCCGCAGTACCGGTCGCAGCATTCCACGCAGGCGTTGATGCCCTGGTCCAGGCGCCCCTGGAAGCGGTCCTGCCACTGCGCGATATCGAAGCCATCGCGGGCTTCATCGTAGGAAGGGCGTACTGCGGTCTGCGGGGCCATGCGCGTCTCCGGCGGGTGTCCGCCTGACCATAACGGTGCCGCGCGCGACTGCAAATGGGACCATGGGTGTAGGCCGTCATGCGCGCGTCACACGGGCCAAGGCCGCTGAATGCGGCTGTTGCCGTGCGGGCATGAGCACATGCACACGTCGCATGAATCCTTCAGGGGCTTGTGCCGCAAGGGGCGCGCGGTCTTTTGTGGGGCGCGTGCACGCCAGCCTAGCTGCGTTGCAACGCATGGTTAACCTTCGGCCGCAGAGGATGGCCCCGTCCACCGCATTCCGCGCGTGGCTTCGGAGACACGGACATGGCACAGCAGAACCAGCAGAACCAGAAGGGTCAGCAGAACCAGCAGGATCAGCAGCAGGGTCGCGGTCGTGACCAGCAGCAGCAACAGCAGCAGGACCAGCAGCAGAAGCGCAACCAGCAGCAGGGCAGCCAAGACGAAGAAGAATGACCCTGGCTCCCCCCAGGTCTGAACACTGAAGCCCCGCCACGTGCGGGGCTTCGCTTTTACAGCGTCCCGATCAGAGCACCCCGACCCGTTCCAGCACCGCGCTGGCGGCCATGTCGTTGGGGTTGGTGCCCGGCAGGCCCTGCGGCACGTCCATGCCCATGCCGCGGTACAGGTCCACCCAATGCTGGGCGATCTCCCCGGTCTGCGGGTTGCGGAAATTCATCGGCTGCAGTGCGAACACATGGTGCGCGCGGAAGGCACGCTCGATGAAATCCGAACAGTAGTAGCTGTCCTCGTTCAGCACGTAGGCCGTGTTGTACGGCTTGCCCAGCATCGTGCGCGCTTTGGCGACCGCATCGGTGATCGCACCGGCCGGCGCTGCACGCAGCCGGTACACGACGATCTGCCGCTGCTTGCTGCGGGCGTCGCGCTGGAAGTCGAGCAGGGCCTGCTGCCGTGAGCCCTTCTCATCGGCATGCAGCACCTGCCAGCCGTGCGCGCCGGCAGCCACCAGGGCCACGTGGTCGAAGCTGGTCGCGCCCTGCGTGGCGGTGGCATCGTCGATGGCCGCACTCAGTCCGCTGTGCCCGGCGGTGACGAACAACAGGTCGCCCTCGCGCACCTGTACGCCTGCGGCCAGCGCGGTCGACAGCGGGGCGAGCAGCAGGCCGATGACCAGCAGGAAAGTGCGCATGTGAAGGCCGGACAGGTGGGGAACGGGCTAGTCTACCCCCGCCGCGGTCTGCCCATGGCGTAGAGTCGAGCCTGCTCGACTGCGGACAAGTCCAGTCGAGCAAGCTCGACTCTACAAAGGAAGCTGTCATGAACATCCGCAGGATGCGATGCATCACCGCCGCCACCGTGCTGCTGCTTGCCGCCGGCACCGCCAGCGCGCAGACGCTGCACGCCGACGACCGCAGCTGGTTCGCCGATGCGGCGGCCGAGCAGGACGCACGCGCGAAACTTGCCACTGCCATCGCGACGCTGCGCGATGCCGGACCCGAGGATCCGGCCGTGCGCGTGCAGCAGGCTGACCGGCTGTTCGGCCAATGCCTGCGCCACCATGGCTATCTGCACCTGCAGGCCGCACGCAATGCGCGTGATGCGCGCCTGGCGCAGGCACAGGAAGGCATCGCGGACCTGTGTGGCGACGCCGCGCGCATCGCACGCAAGGCGCTGGCCAGTGCGCCGGCCGATGCGGGCTGGGTGGCCCCCTATGCCTGGCTGCGCACGCGTGCGCTGGGCACCACCGGCGGCTCCACGGCGCCGCGCGCCGCAGGCCTGGACGATGCCGTGGACGAGGTGGCCAGCCCGGCGCTGGATGCATTCGCACGCCTGCAGCGGCAGCTGCTGCAGCACGCCAGCTACCCGCGCTTCGAGCGCGATGGGCGCACGCTGGACAGCAGGAAGGACAGTACGGCCCTGGCCCAGCACCCGGATCGCGCGCTGCGCGAGGCCGGCTGGAAGGGCTACTGGCAGGGCGTGGCCTCACAGCGCGAAGCCATGGCCAGCACGCTGCTGGCGCTGGTGCAGGTCAACGATCGTGCCTCGCAGCTGCAGGGCGATGGCAGCGCACCCGAACGCAGCTACCGGCACATGGGCCTGGACACGCCTGCGGTGCTGGCCACGCTGGCCGCAGTACAGCGCCATGCGCCGCAGCGCCGCGCCTACCAGCAGGTGCTGCTGCAGCATGCCGAACGCATGGGCCTGGCCGAGCCGCAGATCTGGGACATCAGCCTGCCCGATGCCGGCTTCGTGCCGCCGGTCCTCAGCCTCGAACAGGTGCGCGACACCGCCACCGGGGCGATGCGGGGGCTGGGCCCCGAGTACGCCGGTGAAGTGCGCGCGCTGCTCGACCCTGCGCAGCAGCGCATGGACCTGGCGCAAACGCTGGGCCCGCGCACGGCCGATGCCTTTGCGCTGACGGCGCCGGGCGCGCCCGCGCTGCTGTTCGTCGGCGAGCGCCGGGGCACCCTGGAAAGCGACGTGGAGGCCGTGCACGAAGCCGGGCACGCGGCACACGGCCAATGGATGCAGCGCGGGCAGGTTTCGGCGTTCTACCGCAACGGCACCTCGTGGTTGAACGAGGCCTACGCGATCTTCAACGAACTGGAGTTCCGCGACCAGCTGTACCAGCAGGCGCAGGATCCCCGCGCCAAGGCGTACTACCTGAAGTCGCTGCTGGATGACATCGTGCTGCAGCTGTTCATCGCTTCGGAGGAAGCGCAGCTGGAGCAGTCGATCTACCAGGGCGTGGCCGCCGGCACGCTGGGTACGGCCGATGACCTCGATGCGCTGACCCTGAAGGTGCTGTCCGGCTACGGGATGATGGCCGACCGCTACCCGGCGCTGGGTGCCACCTGGGAAACCAAGCGGCTGATGTACGAAGACCCGCTGTACCTGGCCAACTACCTGTTCGCCGGCCTGGTGGCGGTGCAGCTGTACGTGCAGGAACAACAGGATCCGCAGGGCTTCCGCCAGCGCTACCTGGCCGTGCTGTCCGAAGGGTTCGACCGCGCCCCGCAGGAACAGGTGGCACAGTTGCTGGGCCACGCACCGGACTGGGCGGCGCTGGTCGACGCCGACCTGCAGGTGTTCGATGCACAGGTGGCGCGCCTGCAGGCGCTGCATGCGCAGATCGAGCAGGGCGAGGGCGCATGAGCAGGCCGCGGAGGGCAACGCGGAGCCGGGCCCCGGCATGGCTGTTGATGCTGTTGTGCCTGCTGCCGATGGTGGTGATGGCTGCTGCGGTACCTGCGCTGGATGATCCGGTGGTGGATGCCGCGGGTGCCCTGTCGGCGGATACCCGCGCCACGCTGCGCGCGCAGGCACTGCAGTTGCAGGCACGTACCGGCGCGCAACTGCAGGTACTGGTGGTCGACCATGTTGGCGATGAGGGCATCGAGGCCTACGCCCAGCGGGTGTTCGATCAGTGGCAGCTGGGCCGCGAAGGCGTCGATGATGGTGTGCTGCTGCTGGTGGCCGTGCAGGACCGCCGCGTGCGCATCCAGACCGGCTACGGCCTGGAGGGTGCAATTCCGGATGCATATGCTGCGCGCATCATCGACAAGGCGATCGTGCCACGCTTCCGTGATGGCGACCTCGACCAGGGGTTGCTGGATGGAACGAAGATCGTGGTTGCGCTGATCGACGGCGAAGATCTGCCAGCCTGGGAGGACCCCACGGCACGCAGCGTGCTGCCGCCGGACTGGCGCAGTGCGGATTCAGTGATCGCCCTGGCGCTGCTGGCCGGCTTCTTCGCCGGCGTGTGGCGCTCGCCACCAGCGTCCAGCGCGGCGAAGACGCCGGACGACTTCGCACGCAGGCATCGCGAGCGCCAGCGTGGACAGTCGCGTGCAGGTGCCAAGCAACGGGCGCGACCGAAGCGATTGCCGGCCTGGGGCCGCCCGATGCTGGTGACGGCCGTCGTGGCTGGCGGGATGCTGGCGGCGGTCGTGTGGGCACCGCGTTCTGCACTGGCGGCGCTCTGCATCGTGTTGGCGTTGTGCGTACCCGTGGCGAGCCTGCTCGGCTGGTGCTGGCGCCGCAGCCGGGGCCTGCGCATCGTGTTGCTGGGCATGCTCGGGGTCAGTGCGGGCTTCTTCGTGGTGATGCTGCTGCGTGGCCAGTTGCCGCCCAGCCTGGCCCTGCACACGCTGCTGGATCTGGCCGTGGGCATTGCCGCGATGCTGGTGTTCTTCCTCATACAGGCCTGCCGTGCACGCTGGCACAAGGACCGCAGCAGTTTCGGGGTGCGGTTCGCAGTGCTGGTGCTGCTGACCGCCGGCTACGCGATCTTTGCCCTGCTGGCCATTGATCGGGTCGACCCGGCAGCGCGCCTTGCGGCGACGATCGGGTGGAGTGCCGGTACGCTCGTGCTGTACTTCGCCTGGATCTTCACCATGCTGCCAGGTGAGAAAGCACGCGGGAGCGGCGGTTCATCCAGCGGCTATCGCAGCTCTACCGGCACCTCCTCGTCAAGTTCATCCTCAAGCAGCTCCAGCAGCTGGTCCGGGGGCGGTGGCCGCAGCGGTGGTGGTGGTGCGTCGGGCAGCTGGTAGGTGTCAACCTTGGTTGACACATCCCACCGACCATCCACGCATGGCGTGGATCTACTGGATTACCCGCCACCCCTGCGCGGTATCGGCAATCTCGCCGCTGCCCTGCACATCGCCCACGCGCAGCGTCAGGCCCTGCGCGTTGGGCAGATCCCTCTGCTCGGGGAACCAGCGGCGGTCGGCGGCGACCACGATCAACAGTCCTTCGTCATCGCCCATCGGCGCGAACTGCGGCGAGGGCGTGCTGAGCGGCTGCAGCCCGAAGCGCGCGCTGGCCTCGGCGCGTACCGCATTCACGTCCGCGCTGGGTAGGCCCACTTCGCTCAGGCAGGTCAGCTCGCTGCCGTGGAACGCGCCGCTGCGTGCGCTGGCCGGCAGGCGCTTGCGGCCGATCAGCTCCAGGATCAGGCCATCGGGCCCGGTGAAGTACACCGACTGCGACTGCCAGGTGCTCTCCAGCGCGAAGTAGTCAATGCCTTCGGGATTGCGCTGCAGCGGCACGCGCTCGCGCAGCCACGTAATGGCCTCGTTGAAGCGGTTGTCCGGCACGTTGAAGGCCAGGTGCACGCCGCCCAGCGGCAGGCCATCGGCCGGCTGCAGCTCGATGGTGCTCCAGCCGATGTGCACGTGGTGGCCGACCACGCGCAGCTGCAGCACGTCGTGGAACCAGGCGGCGACGGTACCCACATCGGACACCGGCAGGGTGAGGTGTAGCAGGCGCATGATGCGGTCTCCTTGCGTGCGCGATGCTTCGATTCTATTACGCGCGTGGCAATGGCGCCGCTCTCCGCGACTTCCTCCTGTCGCGTTCACGTAACGCCCGCTTCACACATCGCGCCGAGACTGCGCGACTTGTCCAGGCCGCCTGTACAGGCGCGCCTGACCCTGTCGTGCAGTCCCGGAGTCCCCGTCGTGCAGAGCTCGTTGTTGTCGCGTTCCATCCTCCTCGCCCTTTCCATGGTCAGCGCAGGAGGCGCGATCGCAGCAGATGCCAGTACGGCAGATACCCCTGGTGGCACCACCCATGCCGCGCCGACCCAGCTGGACGCCATGCTGGTCACCGGCACCCGCGCCTCCAACCGCACCCAGTTCGAAACGCTGGCGCCGGTGGATGTGTTCACCAAGGAAGACATCACGTCGGTCGATTCCACCGATTTGAAGGACGTGCTGGCGCAGCTGGTGCCGTCGTTCGTGGTGCAGCGCCTGCCGATGGCCGATGGCCAGGTGTTCGTGCGGCCCGCCACCCTGCGTGGCCTGTCGCCGGACCAGACCCTGGTGCTGGTCAACGGCCGCCGCTTCCACCGCAGCGCGCTGCTGGGCAACCGCGGCGCACAGGCCGCTGACCTGGCGCAGATCCCGACCAGCGCCATCAAGCGCATCGAAGTGCTGCGCGATGGTGCCTCGGCGCAGTACGGTTCGGACGCCATCGCCGGCGTCATCAACATCATTCTTGAAGACAGCCCGGGCACCGAGATCACTGCGGGCTACTCGCAGTACGCGCAGGGCGATGGTGCCTCGCGTGATTTCAGCGCCCGCACCGGCTGGGCGCTGGGCGACTACGGCAGTCTGGCGCTGTTCGCCGAATCGTCGAACTCCGATGCCACGTCGCGCACCCGCCAGCGCCCCGATGCCATCGCCTTCCAGGCCGCGCACCCCGATCTGGACGTGCCCAACCCCGTGCAGCGCTGGGGCCAGCCGGAACTGGAAAACCGCCGCGTGGGCTTCAACCTGAAGGCCAATGCCAGCGATACGCTGGAGGTCTACGCATTCGGCCTCTACAGCCACAGCGATGGCGTCAGCGATTTCAACTGGCGCAACCCGGACACCACCACCGGCGCCTACCGCACCACCAGCATCTTCCCCGGCTGGGATCTGCGCTCGCTCTATCCGGTGGGCTTCAGCCCGCAATACGGCAACGTGCAGAACGACCTGCAGCTGGTCGGTGGCCTGCGCGGTGAGATCACGCCCAAGCTGCGCTGGGATGCCAGCGCGTCGTATGGCCGCAATGCCATCGACTACAGCCTGGACAACTCCATCAATGCCTCGCTTGGCCCGGACAGCCCGACCTCGTTCGCCCTCGGCCGCCTGACCCAGACCGAGAAGAACGCCAACGTCGATTTCAACTACGAATGGGACGTGGCCGCGCTGGCCAAGCCGGTCAACGTCGCCTTCGGTGCCGAGTTCCGCCAGGAAACCTATGAAGTGCGCGCCGGCGACCCGGCCTCGTACGCGGTCGGCCCCGGCGCAGTGGCCGGCCTGGAAGCCAACTCCAACGGCGCGCCGGGCTTCTCGGCCAGCCAGGCGGGCAAGTGGGACCAGCGCAGCCATGCTGCCTATGTCGATATGGAAGTGCCGCTGGGCGAACGCTGGAGCATCGGTGCCGCCGGCCGCTATGAAGACTTCTCCAGCTTCGGCAATACCGTGGACGGCAAGCTGTCGGCGCGCTTTGCCATCACCCCGGACGTGGCCCTGCGCGGCACGTTCTCCACCGGCTTCCGCGCGCCCACGCCGGCGCAGTTGAACACCACCAGCACCAGCCAGGGCCTGGACACGCGCACCCTGCAGATCTTCACCAGCGGCCGCCTGTCGCCGAACGATCCGCTGGCACAGCTGCTCGGTGCCAAGCCGCTCACCCCGGAAGAATCGCGCACCGCCTCGCTCGGCCTGACCTGGCGCACCGATATGGGCCTGTCCGGTTCGGTGGATGTGTACCGCATCAAGCTCACCGACCGTTTCAGCCAGTCGGCCAGCTTCGCCATTCCCGCCGGCACGCCCAATCCGCTGGGCTACACCTCGGTCAACTACTTCACCAACGATTTCGACACCACCACCAGCGGCGTGGACGTGGTCGGCAACTACCTGCGCGACCTCGGCGCCGGCCGCATGACGCTGACCCTGGCCTACAACTTCAACCGCACCCGCGTGGACAACGGCAGCACTTCGGTGGCCACCAACGAAACCCAGCGCGTGCTGTTCGAAGATCGCCTGCCGGAGCACAAGGGCAGCTTCACCGGCAGCTGGGACGTGGGCGCGTGGTCGCTGATGGCGCGCGTGCGCTACTACGGCGCCTGGACCGATTCGACCGGCAACGCGGCCGGCGACATCTACCAGCGCTTCGGTGACATGACCTTCCTCGACCTGGCCGTGGGCTACCGCATCAACGAGCACCACAGCCTGCGCGTGGGCGTGGACAACGTGTTCGACCGCTACCCGGACGAGGCGACCTTCCAGGCCAGCCGCGGCCTGATCTACTCGCGCAATGCACCCTACGACACCGACGGTGCCAACGTGTATGCGCAGTACCGGCTGACCTTCTGATGGACAGCCGCCGCCGCAACCTGCTGCGCGCCGGCACGCTGCTGCCGGCCGCCGCAGCGCTGTCTTCACTGCCCGCCATGGCTGCTGCACGCTACCCTGAGGCCATGGAAATTCCTGCAACGACCGTGGCGCCGGACGTGCTGGCCCGCGATGAAGGCTACTGGGCTGCCGTGGCCAGCCACTTCGACATCACCGAAGAAGTGAATCACCTGGAAAACGGCTACTGGGGCGCGATGGGGCGGCAGACCCTGGCCAGCTACCAGCGGCACACCGCCGAGGTGAACCGTGGCAACGCTTGGTACGGGCGGCACACCTTCCCCGCCGAGTACATGGCCGTGCACCGCCAGGTGGCGGACATGCTGGGCGTGGGTGCCGATGAGATCGCGCTGACCCGTGGTGCCACCGAGGCGATGCTGGCCCTGATCGGCGGCTACAACCGCCTCGCGCCCGGTGACCAGGTGCTGTACGCCGACGTGGACTACGACAGCATGATCGGCGCCATGCGCTGGCTGCAGCAGCGCCGTGGCGTACAGGTGGAGCGCATCGCCCTGCCGGCCGTGCCCGACCACGCGCAGATCCTGCAGGCCTACGATGCCGCTTTCGCGCGTATGCCTCGCTTGAAGCTGGTGCTGCTGACCCAGGTCAGCCACCGCCATGGCCTGGTGCTGCCGGTGGCCGGGATTGCCGAACGTGCGCGTGCGCGCGGCATCGATGTGATCGTGGATGCCGCTCATGGCTTTGGCCAGATCGCCTACGCCGTGCCGGACCTGAAGGCCGATTTCGTGGGCATCAACCTGCACAAGTGGATCGGCGCACCGGTGGGCGTGGGTGCGATGTATGTCCGCAAGGGCCGCGTGGCCGACCTCGATCCGTACATGGGCGAGGCGGACGATGGCCGCGTCGGCAGCCGCGTGCACACCGGCACGGTGAACTTCGCGGCGTACTTGGCGCTGCCCGAAGCCATCGCCCTGCACCAGCGCATCGGTGCGGCCAACAAGCAGGCGCGCCTGCGTTACCTGCGCGAGCGCTGGACGGTGCCCGCCCGGCAGATGGCGCATCTGGAAGTGCTGTCCTCGCCTGACCCGGTACTGGCCAGCGCGCTGGCCAGCTTCCGCCTGCGCGGGCGCACCAGCGTGGCTGACAACATGGCGCTGCAGAAGCGCCTGCTGGATGAGCACCGGGTGTTCACCACCCACCGCGACGGCCTGGAATCCGGCGCCTGCGTGCGGGTCACGCCGTCGGTGTTCACCCGGCCGCAGCAGATGGATGCATTGGTGGAAGCGCTGGCCGGCCTGTAGTTCTGGCAGGTGCCGACCGTTGGTCGGCATGTGTTTCTGGTGGGTGCCGACCGTTGGTCGGCACAAAAGCCCCGGCCGGCCGGGAGAGGCACACCGGCCGGGGCACCACACAACGCCCTAGATCACTTCTTCTCTTCCCACTGCACCAGGTCCGCCTCCGCCGCGCGGATACCCGCGGTCGACAGCAGCTTGGTCGTGGCATCCAGCGCCGCGTTCACCGACGGGTATTCCACAATCGCCCGCCCCGAAGCCCTCGACACCTTCACCACCGTGCCGCCAGTGGCCGCTGCCGCCTTCTGTGCCGCCGCCGCATCGGTGAAGAACACCTTGACCCGCGATGTCGCCACCACCGGCGCGCCATCACTGGATACCGCAGCAGCAAACTTGCGGGTGCCCGCATCAGCAGCGCCCAGCGAACGCTTGCTGCGCGAGCCGCTGGTCGCCGCCGCCGATGGAGTGATCTGGAACTGGCCGCTGGCCGCCTGCTGCACGGCCACCGTGGGCGCCAGTTGGAAGCGGTTGCCGCCCACATCGAACGCGCGGCCGGTCGCCTCCGCCTTCAGCGCCTGCACATCCACGGTGGACAGCGTGCGCGCCGCCGGCGTGGCGCCCGTGCTCTGTGCCCAGGCCGGGCCGGTCATCGCCGCGAAGGCGAGGGTGCTCAACAGAATGGTTGTCTTCATCATCAGTGCCCCAGAACGCGGATCTTGAAGAATTCGAGGCTGCCGCGCGATGCAGCGCCGGCGGCTTGCCCCATGTCGGTCACTTCCAGCGTCCACGTGCCCGTGGCGCTTTCATCCAGGAACGCGTTGCTGGACAGCAGATCCCAGTTGGTGAAGTTGCGCTGCACGCCGCCCGTGCCGGAACCGATGGCGGTGAACGCCGGTTGCACCACGCTGCGCGTGCCGCTGGGCGATACCAGCACGAACTGCAGTTGCCGCGTGTTGCTGTGGTTGACCCGGAAGCCGAGCTGCACGCTTTCGACGTTGCGCGCCCCATTGGCCACCTGGAAGGTCAGCCGGCCGGCCGTGGCCGACGTGCTGCCGATCGCCACGCTGCGGGTGGTGGTGCGCCAGCCGGTGTCCAGCAGCGGCCCGAGCGACTGGAACGTATCGGCCACCTGCACCGCGCGTGCGGCATTCACCACGCCGAAGCCATACCAGTTGCTGAAGGCACGGCCAGCGGCGTTCACCGTCCAGCCCGGCACCAGCGTGCGCCCATCGGCCAGCGTCACCGCCGGCTGGTTGGGATGGGTGCGGGTGGCGGTGGTGGCCAGGATGTACTTCACGTCGCGGTAGCTCAGGCGCGGGTTGGCTTCCAGCACCAGCGCGGCCACGCCGGACACCATCGGCGCCGAGGCGGACGTGCCGTTCATCTTGGCCGTGTAGTTGCAGGTGCTGTCGATGGCCGACAGGTTGCTGTCCAGGCTGTTCTCGCGCGCGCTGTTCTTGTTGCTGCCCACCGTGCAGCCGCCAACGTCGGTGGTGACGATGGCCGGGTCGTAGGCGCGCGCCACCAGCCCCGGTGCGTACTGCGCCTGCAATCCGTATTCGCCACCGAAGGCCGACACCCACAGTGCCGAACCGGTGGACGAGTACGACGAGCGCACGCCATCGGCGCGCACCGCACCCACGGTGATCACGTTGAACAGGTTGTTGCGCGGGTCGCGGCCGGCCGGCACGCAGCCGGTGTTGCGGTTCTTGGTATCGGTGGTGCAGACATCCTGGGTCTGGCTGACCGAGGCGTTGTTGAAGTTGTTGCCGGCCGACTTCACGTAGATGCCACCGCGGCCGCCACGCGTGCCCGACAGCGCCTGCTCATAGGACGCCACATCGTTCTGGCTGAAGGCCAGTGGCAGGTTGGGGTTGCCCGGCCCGGCGCCCCAGCTGTTGTTGAACACCTGCACGTCGGCCGATTCGGCGCCATCCCACCACGAGTATTCGATGTTGCTCAGCTGGTTGCCCTGCGCGTTGGAGGCCAGCACGTTGAAGCCCTTCAGCGTGGCCGCCGGGGCCACGCCACGCACGCCCACGCCATTGGCACCCACCGCACCGGCGATGCCGCCGACCATGGTGCCGTGGTGGTCGGCATCGGGGTTGGAGGGGGAGGGGTTGGTGGAGCCGTTGGCGAAGTTCCTGCCGGGCACCGCCGCCACGTTGGCGGCCAGATCGGGGTGGGCGATCTGCAGGCCGTCATCGACGATGCCGATCACCACGCCCTGGCCGCGGATGCCATTGCGGTACAGGCCATCCACGTTGAGATCGTTGCCGGCCACCGGCAGGGTGTCGGCCGGTACCGCCTGCCCGGTGTTGAGCAGATGCCACTGCAGGTTGGCCAGGGGATCGGCCTGCTGCGCCTGGGCGCTGGCAGCCAGGCTGCCCAGTACCAGCGCAGTGGCCAGGGCCAGCCGCGCGGAACGCGGTGGCACGGTGCGGAGCGTGTTTCGCTTCATACACGAGTCCTTCTGTTGTGAATCGGCATGGCAGAACGGCGGGGCGGAACTGCCCCATCGCCCATGGCCAAACGCAGCACAACGGAGAACCCCCTACCTCTCGTGCGCGCGGAGATGCGGTTGTGCAAAGCGCGTCACAAAGACTTATTCCGGCCGGGAATAACGACCCTCGTGCCGGCGCTCATCCACGCATGGCGTGGATCTACTGCTCTGGTGGGTGCCGACGCTCTGGTGGGTGCCGACCGTTGGTCGGCACATCCTTCCGCCCCACCCTGACCTGGATGGCCAACGAGATCGCCTCAGGCCGCGCGCCCGACGCAGCGGACGTTCGCCTGCGCACGGCCGATACGTGGGAGACCATTACCGACATCATCCTGGACTACGGGGAAACCCTGGTGCCACTTCCCGAGGCCACTTGGGAAACCTCGGTCAGCCAGTGGGATGGCGAGCGCTGGAAGGTCCTGGTCGACCTGCATACGGCCGCAGAAGGGCGAAGTGACCTGGTGATGGATGTGTCCATCACCGAAACCGAAACCGGCTTCGCCTACAGCCTGCATCTGGTCTACGTTCCCTGAGAGTCAGCGCCGATCTCCATCCACGCATGGCGTGGATCTACTGCCCTGGTGGGTGCCGACCGTTGGTCGGCACATCCATCCAAGCTTGCCGTCACTTCCACCGGCCATCATCGCGCGACCTCCCGGCCGGCTGTGCTACTACGGCCGTGCAACCTTTCCCCTTCGGAGCACGACCATGGTCAACCCCGTCGCCCAGGCCCATCGCGGCCCGGGCACCACGCTTTTCAGCCTGTTGAACCCGATACCGTTCGGCTTCTTCGTCGGCGCCCTCATCTTCGACATCCTCTACCTCAACACCGCCGAGGTGATGTGGGGCAAGGCCGCGGCCTGGCTGATCACCTTCGGCCTGCTCATCGCCATCATTCCGCGGCTGATCAACCTGTTTGCGGTGTGGCGCCGCAACGGCACCGCCACCGGAGTGGACCGCGTGGATTTCCTGCTCAACCTTGTGGCCATCGTGCTGGCCATCTGGAATGCCTTCGTGCACAGCCGCGACGCCTACGCGGTGGCCGTGCCGGGCACCATCCTCTCCGCCCTGACCGTGGGCCTGATCGCCATCGGTTTCATCCTGCTGTCGCTGCAGCTGCCGGTGCTGCACGGAGGTCGTCATGGCTGATCGCATCCTGCCCACGCTGGGCATCCTTTCCCTGGCGGTGATGCTGGCCGCCTGCGCCGGCAAGGCCGAGTACCACCCGGCCGACCAGTCCGGCGCGCAGCCGCCGCTGCCCAAGCCGGCCAACTTCCTCATGCCGCCCATGCAGGTGCCCAAGGGCGTGGGCTGGGCCGACGGCCAGTCGCCCACCGTGGCCGACGGCCTGAAGATCGAACGCATCGCCGCCAACCTGCAGCACCCGCGCCGCCTGCTCACCCTGCCCAACGGCGATGTGCTGGTGGTGGAGGGCAATGGCCCCGGCGAAGAACCGGTCACCACGCCCAAGCAGTGGATCGCCGGCAAGGTGAAGGCGCGCTCGGGCAAGGCCGGCAAGGGCGGCAATCGGGTCACCCTGCTGCGCCGCACGCCGGGTACCGATGCCTGGACCCAGCACGTCTACATCGAAGGCCTGCATTCGCCGTTCGGCATCCAGCTCATCGGTGACACGCTGTACGTGGCCAACACCGGCAACATCATGCAGTACCACTACGTGCCCGGCGAAACCCGCATGTCCGACAAGGGCCGCGAGTTCACCGACCTGCCCAGCACCATCAACCACCACTGGACCAAGGAACTGCTGGCCAGCCCCGATGGCAGCAAGCTGTACGTGGGCGTGGGTTCCAACAGCAACATCACCGAAAACGGCCTGGCCGTCGAATACCGCCGCGCGGTCGTGCTGGAAGTGGACGTGGCCACGCGTGGCAGCCGCATCTTCGCCTCGGGCATCCGCAACCCCACCGGCCTGGACTGGGAGCCGAGCACCGGCAAGCTGTGGGCCGTGGCCAACGAGCGTGATGAGATCGGTGCCGACCTGGTGCCCGACTACCTGACCTCGGTGAAGGAAGACGGCTTCTATGGCTGGCCCTACAGCTACTACGGCCAGCACGTGGACGAGCGCGTGCAGCCGCAGCGGCCGGACCTGGTGGCCAAGGCGATCGTGCCCGACTACGCCATCGGCTCGCACGTGGCGCCGCTGGGCCTGCTGTTCTACACCGGCCAGTCGCTGCCGGCGAAGTACCACGGTGGCGCCTTCATCGGCGAACACGGCAGCTGGGACCGTTCGCCGCTGAGCGGCTACGAAGTGGTGTACGTGGCCTTCAAGGACGGCAAGCCGACCGGCCGCCCGGAGGCCGCGGTCAGCGGCTTCACCTCCAAGGATGAAAAGACCCTGATGGGCGCGCCGGTGGGCATGGCGATGGACGCCGACGGCGCGCTGCTGGTGGCCGACGACGTCGGCGATGTGGTGTGGCGGGTCTCGGCGAAGTAACCGGAGCTTGTGGTTGTAGAGCCGAGCCCATGCTCGGCTGCTCTTGCAAGAAGCAGCCGAGCATGGCTCGGCTCTACAGAAGAAGCGCAGCCGAGCATGGCTCGGCTCTACAGAAGAAGCGCAGCCGAGCATGGCTCGGCTCTACAGAAG
>NZ_JACVTT010000090.1:0-18121 GCF_016624665.1 Stenotrophomonas sp. S39
CCCCCCCCCCCCCCCCCCCCCCCCCCCCCCCCCCCCCCCCCCCCCCGCCCGGGCCCCCCCCCCCCCCCCCCCCCCGCGAGCGCAGCGGTCGCGCGATCCGCCCCTTACCCCAGATCCCCCAGCCGTGCCTGCAGCGCTGCAATCGCAGCCAGGCCCGCGGTTTCGGTGCGCAGGATGCGCGGGCCCAGCTGCAGCCCCTGGAAACCGGCCGCCGCCAGCTGGTCGCGATCACGCGGCGACCAGCCACCTTCCGGACCGATCGCAATGACGATGCCACCGGACGGCGCGGCCTGCAGCGTCGACAGCCGGTGCGCGCCCTGCGGGTCCAGCGTCAGCCGCAGCGTATCGGCCGGCAGCGCCGCCGCTGCCTGGGCCAGCGACAGCGGCGGGCCCACCTGCGGAATGCGCGCACGCCCGGACTGGCCGCACGCCGAGGTCACCACATTGTTCCAGTGCGCCACGCGCTTTTCCGCACGCGCCGCATCCAGCTTCACCTCGGTGCGCTCGGCATTCACCGGCACGATGGCGCCCACGCCCAGCTCGGTGGCCTTCTGCAGGATCAGGTCCATCTTCTCGCCACGGGCGATGCCCTGCAGCAGGGTGATCACCAGGGGCGATTCGTTGTCCACGGCCTGCACCGCGTCGATGCGCACCTGCACCTCGCGCTTGCCGGCCACGGTCAGGGTGGCGCTGTAATCGTGGCCATCACCGTTGAACAGCACGCAGGCATCGCCTTCGCGCAGGCGCATCACCCGTACCAGGTGGTTGGCCGTCTCTTCCGGCAGGGTCACGGTCTGGCCGCTGTGCAGCGCCAGGTCGATGGGGCAGCGGGTCACGCGCATGCAATCGCCTCGTCGATGGCTGCCAGCGTGGTATGTGCCAGCAGCTCCAGTTGTTCGTCATCCACGCAGTAAGGTGGCATCCAGTACAGCACGTCGCCCAGCGGGCGCAGTACCACGCCGCGCTTCAGCGCGGCCTTGTAGGCGTGCAGGCCAAGCCGCAGCGCCGGGTTGAACGGGGTATGCCGGTTGCCGTTGCGCGACAGCTCGAAGGCCACCACCATGCCGGCCTGGCGCACGTCGGCCACGTGCGGGTGGTCGGCGAAGGGCGCGGCCAGCGTGCCCATCACCGCGGCGGTGCCACGGTTGCGCGCGATCACGTCCTCGTCGCGGAAGATATCCAGCGTGGCCAGTGCCGCCGCACAGGCCAGCGGGTTGCCGGTGTAGCTGTGCGAATGCAGGAAGGCGCGTTCGCGCGACTCATCCAGGAAGGCGTCGTACAGCGCCTGCGTGGCCAGCACCGCGGCCAGGGGCAGGAAGCCGCCGGTCAGGCCCTTGGACAGGCACATCAGGTCGGGCATCACCCCGGCCTGTTCACAGGCGAACAGCGTGCCGGTGCGGCCGAAGCCGGTGGCGATCTCGTCGGCGATCATGAATGCGCCGTGCGCGTCGCACAGTTCGCGCACGCGCTGCAGGTAGACCGGGTCGTGCATGCGCATGCCGCCGGCGCATTGCAGGCGCGGTTCCAGGATCACCGCGCAGATCTCGCCGGGGTGCTGGTCGAACAGGGTGGCCAGGCCATCGGCGGCCTGCCGCGCACGGTCGGCCGCGCTCTGGCCCGGTTCGGCCAGGTAGGCATCGGGGGAGGGCGCGAACAGGCCCTCGGCCAGCAGCGGCGCGTACACGCGGCGGTACAGCGGGATGTCGCCCAGCGCCAGCGCCCCCAGGGTCTCGCCGTGGTAGCCGTTTTCCAGCGCGATGAAGCGTGTGCGCCGGATCTCGCCGCGGTTCTGGAAGTACTGGAACGCCATCTTCAGCGCCACTTCCACCCCGGCCGAGCCGTTGTCGGCGTAAAAGACCTTGGCCAGCGGCGCGCGGCCGGGCTGGCGCGGCGCCAGCGCCAGCAGGCGTTCGGCCAGGGTGATCGCCGGTTCATGGCTGAACCCGGCCAGCATCACCTGTTCCAGCTGCCCGGCCTGGGCGGCGATGGCCGCGCCGATGCGCGGTTCGGCATGACCGAACAGATTCGTCCACCAGCTGCTGACCGCATCCAGGTAGCGGTTGCCGTCGTGGTCGATCAGCCAGGCGCCCTGGCCACGCGCGATCGGCACCAGCGGCAGCGTGTCCGGATGCTCGCGCATCTGCGTGCACGGGTGCCACAGCACCTGCAGGTCGCGTTGCTGCCACTGCCGGGCCAGCGGGGAGGGGGTTGGGTCTGCTAGCATTTCGGGCTCATGAACATGTTGCTGCCTGCACATTCTATCGGCCCCGGCGCACGCGCCGGCCGCCACGGAGATTCCGCATGAACGACGACCGCAGCGGCCGTCGCCTGCCGATCATCCACCGGATCACCGACGAGGAGAACGGTCCCTTCCAGCGTCAGCACCTGGACCTGGAGTTCTCCAACGGTGAACACCGCCGTTTCGAGCGCCTGGTCAGCCGTGGCCATGGCGCGGTGGTGGTGGTCCCGATGCTGGACGAGGAGACCGTCCTGCTGGTGCGTGAATACGCTGCCGGCGTGCACCGCTACGAGCTGGGCCTGGTCAAGGGCCGCATCGATGCCGGCGAAACGCCCGAGCAGGCCGCCGACCGCGAACTGAAGGAAGAGGCCGGCTATGGCGCCCGCCGCGTCGACGTGCTGCGCGCGATGACCCTGGCACCGACCTACATGAGCCACCAGTCGTGGCTGGTGGTGGCGCGCGACCTCTACCCGGAAAAGCTGGCCGGCGACGAGCCGGAAGAGCTGGAAGTGGTGCCGTGGAAGCTGGCCGACCTGGACCAGCTGATGCTGCGCGAGGACTTCTCCGAAGGGCGCTCGCTGGCCGCGCTGTTCATCGCGCGCCAGTGGTTGCAGGGGCGCCGATGATCAAGCTGACCACCGAACTGCGCGAAACCACGATCGCCATTGCCCAGGAAGCGGGGCAGGCGATCATGCAGGTCTACAGCGACGGCTTCGATGTCACCCTGAAAGCCGACGACAGCCCGGTCACCGCCGCCGATCTCGCCGCCGACCGGGTCATCCAGCAGGGCCTGCGCCAGCTGACCCCGGACCTGCCGATCCTGTCCGAGGAATCGGCAATGGTGCCGTGGGAACAGCGCCAGCACTGGGGCGCCTACTGGCTGGTCGATCCGCTGGATGGCACCCGCGAATTCGTCAAGCGCAACGGCGAATTCAGCGTCAACATCGCGCTGATCTACCAGGGCGCGCCGGCTTTCGGCGTGGTCCAGGCGCCGGTCACCGGCATCGTCTGGCACGCCATGCGCGGCGAGCTGGCTTACCGCCGCCAGGGCCTGCACGACAGCGTGCTGCGCACCCGCACGCCGGCCACCGCGCCGCTGCGGGTGGCCGCCAGCCGCTCGCACCGCTCGCCGGAAACCATCGCCCTGCTCGAGCGCATGGGCGACATCGAAACGGTGGCGCAGGGTTCATCGCTGAAGTTCTGCCGCATCGCCGAGGGCGGCCTGGACGTGTACCCGCGGCTGGGCCCGACCTCCGAATGGGACACCGCCGCCGGCCAGTGCGTGCTGCACGCTGCCGGGGGTGCGGTGCTCTCGGCCAGCAGCGGCAAGCCGTTCCGCTACAACCGCCGCAGCACCCTGTTGAACGGCGATTTCATCGCCCTTGGCGACACCAGCCTGCCGTGGCGGGACTGGCTGTCCGACTGACCCTGGAGCCCGCATGAGCGAAATCCCCACCGCCGGCAGTGCCGCCAGCACCGAACTGGAGCGCCTGCTGGCGATCATGGCGCGCCTGCGCGATCCGCAGGGCGGTTGCCCCTGGGACCTGGAGCAGGACTTCGCCACCATCGCCCCGTACACCATCGAGGAAGCCTACGAGGTCGCCGATGCGATCGATCGTGGCGACCTGGACGACCTTTGCGACGAACTGGGCGACCTGCTGCTGCAGGTCGTGTTCCATGCGCGCATGGCCGAGGAGCAGGGCGCGTTCGCCTTCGCCGACGTGGCGCGCGCGATCAGCGACAAGATGCAGCGCCGCCATCCGCACGTGTTCGCCGATGCCAGCGTGGACGATGCCGATGGCGTGATGCGCAACTGGGACGCGATCAAGCGCGCCGAGCGTGCCGCCAAGGGCGACCAGGACACCTCGGCGCTGGCCGGCATCTCGCGCGGGCTGCCCGAGTGGCAGCGTGCGGTGAAGCTGCAGTCGCGCGCGGCCAAGGTCGGCTTCGACTGGCCTGGTCCGCTGCCGGTGCTGGACAAGGCTGCCGAGGAACTGCAGGAACTGCGCGAGGAATTCGAGCGCGGCGACGTCGCCGGCAACAAGGCGCGGCTGCAGGAAGAACTGGGCGACCTGCTGTTCGTCTGCGCCAACCTCGCGCGCCATGCCGACCTCGACCTGGGCGCGGCCCTGCGCGGTGCCAACCACAAGTTCGAGCGGCGCTTCCGGGCAATGGAAGCGCAGGCAGAAGTGCAGGGCGGTGCGTTGGCGGGGATGGACCTGGATGCACAGGAAGCGCTGTGGCAGCACGCCAAGGCGGCGGAGAAGGCGTGAAGACCCTCGCCCTGTTCCTGCTGACCGCGCTGGCGGAGATCGTCGGCTGCTACCTGCCGTGGCTGTGGCTGCGCAAGGGCGGCAGCGTGTGGCTGCTGCTGCCGGCCGCGGCCAGCCTGGCCCTGTTCGCCTGGCTGCTGACCCTGCACCCCACCGCCAGCGGCCGCGTGTATGCCGCCTACGGCGGCGTCTACATCGGCACCGCGTTGTTCTGGCTGTGGCTGGTCGATGGCATCCGTCCCAGCCGCTGGGACCTGCTGGGCGCCGCACTGTGCCTGGCGGGCATGGCGGTGATCATGTTCGGGCCGCGCCAGCCGGTGTGATGGCGGCGCCTGGTTTTCCGTAGAGCCGAGCCCATGCTCGGCTGGCTCTGCTACAAAAACGGGTCACCACCTGATCCGGCCGCGCAGGATGTCGGCGAACATCACCCAGTCGCCGACGAACGAGTACAGCGGGTGGCGGAAGGTAGCCGGGCGGTTCTTCTCGAAGAAGAAATGGCCGACCCAGGCGAACCCATAGCCGCATGCCAGTGCCGCGAGCAGCAGCATCGGCTGGCCCCGCAGCAGCGCTGCGGCCACCAGCAGCAGTACGCCACAACTGCCGATGAAGTGCAGGCGTCGCGAGACCGGATGGCGGTGTTCGTCCAGGTAGAACGGGTAGAACTCGCGGAAGCTGGCGAAGCGGGACATGCACGTGCTCCGGGGCGATGACCGACTACATCATGCGCCTTGTTGAGTTCGCCCGTTGTAGAGCCGAGCCATGCCCGGCTGCTCTTGATATTCCGTAGAGTCGAGCTTGCTCGACTGCTTTTGATCTTCTGTAGAGCCGAGCCATGCTCGGCTGCTTTTGATCTTCTGTAGAGCCGAGCCATGCTCGGCTGCTTTCGATCTTCTGTAGAGCCGAGCCATGCTCGGCTGCTTTTGATTTTCCGTAGAGCCGAGCCATGCCCGGCTACTTTTGGCAGAGGCAGCCGAGCATGGCTCGGCTCTACAGGAAGCGACGGCAGCCGAGCATGGCTCGGCTCTACAGGAAACGACGGCAGCCGAGCATGGCTCGGCTCTGCACAATGCGGTGGCAGTCGAGCAAGCTCGACTCTACAAACCCACGTCAGCGCGGGGCCTTGCACCCCAGCATCTCCAGGTCGATCGCTTCGGCCATGCGGCGGTAGCCTTCATCGTTCGGGTGCAGGTGGTCGCGGGTGATGTTGGCCGGCAGCGATTCCGGCTGCTTCGGGTCGCGCAGGGCGGCATCGAAATCGACCACGCCATCGAAGCCGCTGTCCTTGCCGCGCGCCCATTGGTTGATCGAGGCACGGGTCGTGGCGGAAACCGGTTCATAGCGCTCCGAGCCACCGAACGGCGTCAGCGTGCCCAGGTAGGCGCGGATGCCATGCGCATGCAGGCGCGCAGCCACCTGCTGGTAGCCCAGCAGCATGTCCGGGGCGTTGCGCCCGGGCAGCGGCTGCGCCCCGCCGCCATGGCGGATGTCATTGATGCCTTCGAACAGGATGACCTGGTCGGCGTCGGCCACTGCGATCACGTCGCGGTCCAGGCGTGACAGTGCGCTGTGGCTGCGGCCATGGTCCAGCAGCTTGTTGCCGCTGATGCCCTGGTTGAGTACCACGAAGCGGTCCGGGCAGGCGTGCTGCAGGCGCTGCGCCAGGCGCTCGGGCCACTGGTTGAAGGAGCCGCGCGTGGCCGTCGCGCCCTCGGTGATCGAATCGCCCAGGGCGACGATCACCGACGGCCGCTGCTCACGCTGCACCTGTACCGCCGAAAACACATTCTGCTGGTAGCTGACGCGCACCGTGTCGGCCACCGCCTCCTGTTTGCCATCGACCACGCGCACCACGGTGCGCCGCACCGCGGGCCGGGTCGGCTGCGGGAAATACGCGGTCACGCTGATCTCCTGCAGCGCCGCCACCGGCAACGCCAGCGGATCGCTCAGCAGCGCTGCACCCACCGGCACGTCGATGGCGCGGCGGCCATCGACGGTGACCGGCAGGGCCGCCGCCCGGCCATCCTTCAGCCGCACGTGGATGTCCTCCACGCGCAGCGGTGCATCACCCAGCTCGTTGCTGATGCGCAGGCGCAATGCCTCGCCACGGCTGCCGACCCGGATGTCCTGGCGCACCGTCTGCGCAGCGAACTGCACCGGTGCCTCCGGTTTCCCGTCCTTGCGGTCCGGTGCCGGTGAAGCGGTCCAGGCGGTGACCCAGACCGGTGCGGCCAGGGCGACAGGGGCGGCCACGGCAGCGCCGATAGCCAGCGAAAGCAGGGTGATCCAGCGCTGCATGGCAGGTGTCCGCTCAGGTCAGGAGAAGTAGGTGCCGCCGTTGACGTCCAGGTTCGCACCGGTGATGAACGCCGCTGCGTCGGAGGCCAGGAACACCGCGGCGTCGGCCGCTTCGTCCGGCACGCCCTGGCGGCGCAGCGGGGTGTTGCCGGCCACCGCGGTGCGCACTTCCGGCTTGGTGAATTCATCGTGGAAGCGGGTGGCGATCATGCCGCAGCACAGCGCATTCACGCGGATGCCCTTCGGCCCCAGTTCCTTGGCCATGGCGCGGGTGAAGGTCATCACGGCAGCCTTGGCGGTGGCGTAGATCGACGCGCCCGGGCCACCGCCATCGCGGCCGGCCTGCGAAGCGAAATTGACGATGGCTGCGCCTTCGCCCATGTGCGGCACGACCGCGTGGGTGGTCAGGTAGGTGGACGTCAGGTTGAGGTCCATCACCGTGTGGAAGAACGCGGGGTCGATCTCGGCCAGCGGACGGCGCTGCACCATGCCGCCGGCCACGTTCACCAGCAGGTCGATGCGCTCGCCGAAGGCGGCCTGTGTGGCAGCGACGAGGCCAGCCACGGCGGCAGCATCGGTCACGTCGGCGCGGTGCACGATGGCCTGGCCACCGGCGGCCTGGATCTGCGCCAGTGTCTCGTTGGCGCTGGCTTCATCGTTGGCGTAGTTGATGCAGACGCGTGCGCCGGCCGCGGCCAGCTTGATCGAGACGGCACGGCCGATATCACGGCCACCACCGGTGACGATGGCCACCTTGTCCTGGAACGACATGCGGGAAACTCCTTGGTTTGCGGGGGAATGAAGGGAAAAAACAGGCTCAGCCGCCACGGCGGTCGAGCTTGTGGATGGGGCCGGTCCACCACCACAGCGCGGCCAGTGACAGCGGCACCAGTGCGGCGACGAGGATGAAGATCGGGGCGTAGGAATGGCGGGTCAGCACCGGCACCAGCCAGGTGGTGATCAGCGTGCCGGCCACCGCAGCCAGGCCGCCCAGGCCGGCCAGCGTGCCGACCGAACGGCCATCGAACAGATCACCCGGCAGCGTCTGGATGTTGCCGATGGCCACCTGGAAGCCGAACAGCACCGCGGCAATCGCCAGCACCGCGAACAACGGCTGGTTGGCCAGCACCGCGCCCAGCAGGGCAGGGGCCATGATCACGCAGCCCAGGGTGATGGACAGCTTGCGCGCGCGGTCCACGCTCTGCCCGGCGCGGATCAGGCGCCCGGACAACCAGCCACCGCTGAGGCTGCCCAGCATCGCGCCCACGAACGGCACCCAGGCGAACAGGCCGATCTGCTTGATGTCGAAGCCGAAGGTCTCGGCCAGGTAGATCGGCAGCCAGGACACGAACAGCCACCAGATCGGGTCCAGCAGGAAGCGGCAGGCGAGCATGCCCCAGCTCTGCCGGTGGGCCAGCAGCGAACGCACGCTCACCTTCGGTGCGGTGGCGTCGCGCTGCCCGGCCTGGTCTTCCATGATCAAGCGGCGCTCGGCATCGCTCACCCAGGGGTGCTTGTCCGGCCCGGCACGGTAGACGAACAGCCATGGCAGCAGCCACAGGAAGCCGATGGCACCGACCAGCACGAAGGTGCCGCGCCAGCCCAGCCACAGGTACAGGCCGGCGATGGCCGGTGCGGAGACGATCGCGCCGATCGACGCACCGGCGTTGAACACGCCCTGCGCCAGTGCGCGTTCGCGCGCCGGGAACCACTCGGCGTTCGCCTTCACCGCGCCCGGCCACGCACCGGCTTCGCTGATGCCGAGCATTGCCCGCACCAGGCTGAAGGACAGCATCGAATGGGTGATCGAATGCAGGGCGATGGAGATCGACCACACGCTGATCGACAGGGCAAAGCCCAGGCGCGTGCCGATCATGTCGAACAGGCGGCCGAACAGGAACTGGCCGGCCGCGTAGAACAGCATGAACACCGTCACCAGCAGCGCGTAGTCATCCTTGGTCGCGCCCACTTCCTTGGCGATTTCCGGCCACATCACCGCCAGTGCATTGCGGTCGATGTAGTTGATGACCGTGGCCACGGCGATCAGGCCGACGATCAGCCAGCGCACCGCCGAACGCACCGGCACCTTGCGCAGGCTGGACACCGCCGAAGGGCCGTTCATCGCACGTCACCCTTGCTGCGGTCCATGCGCGCGTGGCTGCCGCTCCAGCGGTAGGCATGGCCATCGACGGTCACGCTGTGCTCGCCCTTGGCGCTGCTGTCATCGGCCACGCCCAGCGCGATGCGGGCGCCACTGGCCAGGCGCAGTTCGATCACCTCGGCGTCGCTGCCGCGGGTGCGCACGATGTCCTTGATGCGGCTGTCGGCGCCGTGCACGTACTCGGCGGTGCCGTTGTACTCGCCATGCGGCTCCAGCACGCTGAAGAAGGTCACGTCCTTCTGGCCTTCCACGCGCTGCAGCAGGGCCGGCTCGCGGCGCAGGTTGAATTCGGGATCGTTGGCACCGCTTTCCACCAGCAGCGCCTGCGCGGGTGCGCTGCTGCCGAAGCGGTAGGTATAGAAGCGGCCGTACAGCAGCCAGGCCAGCGTGCGCGGCTCGCTGCCGGGCTTGCTGCGTGCGTCCAGCCACAGGTGCTGGTAGCCGTTGTCCTTGCCCAGCACCGGGCGCTGGCTGGTGAAGTGTTCGGCCTCGAAACCGGTGGTGACGATGTGGCCGTTGAAATGCAGCGGCAGGTCGTAGCGCGCGGCCTTGTCGCCGTGCACCTGCAGCAGGTCCAGCACCACTGGCAGGCCCAGTTCGGGGTGGCGCAGCAGCGCCTGGGTGCGGGTGAACACCACGCCGGGGTAGGCATCGCGCATGGTCGCCGAGGCGATCTGGGTATCGGCATCGGCCTGGAAGAACCGCACCTGCGGTGCATGTTCCTCGCCGCGCTTCCAGTCGCCCTTGAAGTGGCTCTGCTCGTCCACCACCAGCGTGTTGTGGGCCACGGTCTGCTTGGCCCAGCTGCGGTTCTCGGCCAGGTAGATGCCGCCGCGCTTGGCTTCCACGTTGAGGAAGCGCGCCGCGCCGTAGTCGGTCACCACCGCCTTGCCGTTGTCGTAGAACAGCCAGTTGAGCTTGTCGAAGTGGCCGTGGCCCATGCCCTGCATGGTGTCCTTCTGCACCAGCGCCTGGCCGTCCTCGCCGTTCATGCGCAGGATCGCCAGGCCACCGCGGTCGCCGTCGGGGCCATCGCGCAGCAGCATCGGCCGGTAGTCGAAGGGTTTGGCCTTGTTGGCCGCCAGCGCCTGCGCCACCTGCAGGCCTTCGGGCGAGAGCAGCAGGCGTTTCTGCTGCTGGGCCACCGACAGCAGGCGGTCATCGCCGGTACGCGCATAGGCGATGCCGATGCCGGCCACCAGTTCTTCCGTGTCGATGCCCTTGTCCAGGATCGCATCGTTGATGGGAAAGAACAGGCCGTCGTAGCTGGTCTGCACCAGCACATCCACGGCCTTCAGCAGCACGCCGTCGCGGCGCGCGAAGATCTTCCGCTGCGGCTCATTGCGTTCGATGGCGTTGGCGAACAGCAGGAACGGCGCCAGTGCGTAGCGCTGGTAATACGGGCCTTCCTCGTAGTAACCATCGGGCGAGAACAGCAGGTCGATCTGCCGCAGGAAGCCGAACTGGTCGTCCTTCTGGCTGCCGCGCAGCGATTTCTCCACCAGCTCCTGGTCACGCAGCACATAGCCGGTCATGCCGGTGGCGGCCACCGCCCAGGTGGCGTGGTTGTGGATCTGGTCGTAGTTCTTCGGCTCGCTGACCAGGAACTCGGCCATCGGCCGGAACAGTTTCGATTCGATCGTCTGCCGGTCCTGCGCGGACAGCGCGTCGCGCACCGCGTCATAGCCCTGGATGGCATTGACCAGCCACACCGAATCGTTGAGCACCTGCCAGAACACGCGGCCGGGAATCTGCCCACGGCCTTCCGGGTGCGGGCCCAGCGTGGGGTACAGCTGGGCGTACTGCAGCAGCATGTCGCGCGAGTACGCTACATAGGCCTTGTCACCGGTCAGCCGGTACAGCGTGCCGGCGGCCAGTAGTGCCTGGTAGTTGCGCTTGTGCTGTTCATGGGTACGGCCGCCGCCCTTGTCCTTGGGCACCGGCACGTCGATGCCGGCCTTCATCATCTTCTTCAGCGATGCTTCGGTGCGTGCCTGCTCCTTGGCAAACCACGGGTAGCGGCTGCCTTCGCTGGCCATCTGCTGCCACTGCGCGGCGGTCACCAGCACGGGCGCGGTGTCGGCCTGGCGCGCGGCAGCGGCCGGGGCCGCCAGCAACGGTGCGGCCGGCAGCAGGGCAAAGGGGACGGCCAAGGCCAGGGAAACGAACAGCGGCTGCAACCTCATCGATCAACTCCGGTGCTGGTGCGGGACAGGGCAACCTCGCCCACCTTGGGATACCAGTCCACCCCCGTGGCCTCGCGTGCGGTCATCGCCAGCGCCGGATCGGCACCGGTGGCGGGCAGGGCAGGGGTGGGCGTCCACAGGCCGCTGGCGGCCTGCTGCAGGGTCACGCTGCGGCTTTCGACGCCGCTGGGAAATACCGTGCTGGCCTGCGGCGACTGCACGTTGCCGCTGAAGGCGATGCCGGCCAGCGAACTGGCGGCGGTGGGCGGGTTCTTGTTGTTGCGGTTGACGATCAGGTTGGCGCTGAAGCGGCTGTTGCTGGCGGCCACGTCGATGCCCTTGGCAGTGTCATGGCCGACGCCGAAGCTGATCTTCGCCACGTCCACGAAGGTGTTGCGGCTGATGGTCGCGTTGACCACCGGCGCATAGCCGGACAGCGGCGGGCTGGCCTGTGCATCCATCACCGCCAGCGCCGAGCGGTTGCTGGAACCGGCCAGGCGTTCGAAGTAGTTGTTGCTGACGGTCTGGTCGGCGTTGATGATGCGCACGCCACCGGTGCCGGCCTTGTCATCGCCGAGGAAGACATTGTCGAGCACCCGGTTGCCGTTGCCGTGGCGCAGGGTCAGCGCGCCGGCCGAGCGATAGAAGACGTTGCCGCGGTAGGTGTTGCCGCCGGACTTGTTGGAGACGATCTCGGTCTCGCCGTCGCAGCCCTCGAACCAGTTGTTTTCCACGGTGCTGTTGGAATCGCTCAGCGAGGTATCGCTGGTGCCGACGCGGATCGTCTCGCCGCCGTTGACGCCCAGCAGCGGGCGGGGACCGAACCAGTTGTGGTCGATGCGGTGCTGGTTGTCCAGGCCCTGGGTGGCATCGCGCACCACCACCACGGTGGGGCCGGCGTTGGTCTTGCCGCGCAGCTGGCTGTGGTCCAGCCGGTTGTGGCTGCCATACAGCGACACCCAGTAGTCCTGGTCGCTGCCATCGGGGTTGGTGTAGTCGTCGATGACCAGGCCGGTCACCCGGCTGTGGCTGGCCACGGCCTTGCTCGATTCGCGGAACGCGACCACGGCATCGCCGGGCGTGTAGCCATCGCGGAACACCAGGTTGGAAACCTGCAGGTAGCTGCCCGCCAGGCGCAGGTCCGAGCGCCCGCTGAGGATCACCTTGCCCGGCGTCTGCGCACGCAGGGTGATCGGCGCGGCGGCCGTGCCCTGGCCTTTCAACAACAGGCGGGTGTCAGTCCAGGTGCCGTCGGCCAGCACGATTTCGTCGCCGGGCTGCAGGGCGGCCGCGGCGGTGTTGAACTCGGTCGCATCGTGGACCAGCCAGCTGGCGGCCTGTGCTGGGGAAGTGGTCAGGCAAAGTGCTAGACCAGTTGCGAGGAATGATCCGGATAGCCGGTTGGACGGGCGGTACGAAATCGATTCGGTGCGCATGAAGTCCTTCCAGGGACGGCCGGGCCGTCGTTACGGGTGAGTGTGCATACCACTTTCGGGGTCTGTTGTAAGCCAGCTTCCGCGCAAAGTCATGCTGCATCAGCACATTTAATGACGACCAAGTGGTATGAAACAAAGGTATTAAGAAAAATCCAGTCCAGTTGGTTGACATTTGCGTGTCGGCGTGTCGAAGCTGCGACCCACGCCTGCCGTCCAGGCGATCCTTTGGGAGGAGGAAACCATGCGGCAATCTGCCGGAGCTGTACGCACCATCACGCTGTCCCCCACGCCCCTGATCGTGGCCCTGCTTGCTGCGCTGGCGGCCGCCCCGCTGGCACAGGCGCAGTCGGCCAGCGGCACCACCGGGCACGACGCCACCACGCTGGACCAGGTGCAGGTCACCGGCATCCGCGAGTCGATGCAGAGTTCGATCAACAAGAAGCGCGACGACACGGTCATCGCCGACGTGCTCTCGGCCGACGACATCGGCGACCTGCCGGCGCCGTCGCTCGCCGATGCGATCGAAACGCTGACCGGCGCCGCGTCGACCCGCGACAAGACCGGCGCCTCGGAAATTTCCATCCGCGGCCTCGGCGCCTTCCTCAGCAGCACCAATTTCAACGGCCGCGAGATCACCAACGGCAGCGGCGACCGCTCGGTCAACTTCAACATGTTCCCGGCCGAACTGATCAACACGGTGGCCATCTACAAGACCCAGCGCGCCGACATCATCGAAGGCGGCGTGGCCGGCACCATCGGCCTGGAGACGGTCAAGCCGCTGGAATACGGCAAGCGCTCGATGCAGTTCGACCTGCGCGGCAGCTGGGCCGAGTACGACAAGAAGTACCGTGATGACGATGGCATCGGCTACCGCGGCACCGCCAGCTACATCGACCAGTTCGAATTCGGCGACGGCCAGAAGCTGGGCATCTCGCTGGGCTTCCAGCGCCTGGACGGCACCGACCCGGAAGAGAGCATCACCAGCGGTTCCACCTGGTACGCCTGCGACGGCAACCAGAACGTGGCCAATGCCAACTGTTCCGAAGTGGGTGCGCAGGCCATCGCCAATGGCGCACCGTACTACCTGGTGCCCAGCAGCCGCATCTACCGCCTGAAACAGGAACGCAACGACCGCCAGAGCGAGTTTGCCGCGGTGCAGTGGCGGCCCAACGACGTGGTCGAAGTGAACGTCGACTTCGAGCACACCCAGCGCAACTGGTACGAAAACCGCGGCGACCTCAGCCTGTCCAACGCGCGCCGTGGCATCACCCAGCGCGAGGTGGACGAGGACGGCATCGTCCGTCACCTGCATGGCAGCACTTCGATTGATTCCACCTCCAACCGCTACTGGCGTGGCGAGGAATACACCGGCGGCGGCCTGAACCTGATCGTGCGCCCGAGCCCGGCCTGGGAACTGTCCACCGATCTGTCCTACTCGCACACCAACCGCCTGGACAGCGAGCGGATGACCCGCCTGCGAGCCAACCAGCGCGACATCAACAATGCCATCGTGCCGGGCATCAGCAGCGGCACCACCGGTTATGTCGACTATGACTGGGACTGGCATGGCGAGGTGCCCAGCGTGGCCCTGGCGCCCAACTTCGACGTGCAGAACTGGGATGCGTACTCCGGTGCGGCCCGCGTCACCTCCAGCGCCACCGAGAACGACCACAAGATCAAGGCCGGCCGTTTCGACGCCAGCTTAATGCCCGAGTCGGGCTTCTTCACCCGCATCAAGGGCGGCGTGCGCGCCAGCCAGGCCGACTACCGCCTGCGCGACAACACCCTGGTGACCGACTACGACCAGCGCATCGCCGCCGACAAGGCGAAGATCATCGCCGCCAACCAGGCCTGCCGCGCTCCGTTCCCGCAGGACGATTTCATGGATGCGGCCAGCGGCAACACGATCTCCTCGTGGGCCTACTTCGATCCCGACTGCCTGTACCAGTCCTTCCGTGGCAGCCTCGACAGCGGCCTCGATCCGGACTTCCAGGATCCCAACAACGTCGACATCACCGAGAAGACGCGCGCGCTGTACCTGCTGGGTGAATTCAGCAGCAGCCTGTTCGGCCTGCCGGTCACCGGCAACGTCGGCCTGCGCTGGGTCAAGACCGATGTGCGTTCGGAAGGCGTGCGCACCGACCTGCAGATCGAGGACAACGGCGATGGCACGATCCGCCTGCAGCCGACCGGCAACTACACCACCCAGGTGTTCAAGGCCGGCAATGACAAGCTGCTGCCCAGCCTGAACGCGGCCTTCGAGCTGCGCCCGGACGTGCTGCTGCGCGTGGGTGCCTACCGTGCCATGTCGCGCCCGGACATCTCCGCGCTCGGTGCCGGCCGCACCATCAATGTCAGCAGCGATGCCACCTACGGCGACCTGGCCGATGCACTGGACGACATCAGCGCCAGCGGCAACCCAGCCGCGCAGCCGCTGATGTCCTGGAACGGCGACCTGTCGCTGGAGTGGTACCCGAACCCGGATACCCTGCTGGCCGGCGCGGTGTACTGGAAGCAGTTCAACGGCGGCACCGCCACGGCGCTGGTGCCGGAAACCTACACCATCAACGGGCAGACGGTGACCGTGCCGGTGCGCCAGCAGGTGACCACCGACGAGGACAGCACCCTGACCGGCCTGGAGCTGAGCGCGACCCACCGCCTGTCCTACCTGCCCAAGCCGTTCGACGGGCTGGGCTTCAAGATCAGCTACAACTACGCCGACGCCGACTACACCACCCAGGATTCGCGGTTGGGCGAACAGCTGGCCGCCGATGGCACCGTCATCCCGGCCATCGTCCCGCCGGCCGGCCTGAGCGGCTTCTCGCGGCACGTGCTGTCCGGCTCGATCTACTGGGACGTGGGCCGCTTCAACATCCAGGCCATCGGCAAGTTCCGCTCGCACTACTACCAGGACTTCACCGGCAACACCGCGCAGCAGAACCGCTACTACGACGACAACACCAGCGTCGACCTGCGCATGCGCTACAAGGTCAACAAGCAGCTGTCGCTGTCGCTGGAGCTGATGAACCTGACCAACGAACCGCGCGTGGCGTACCAGCCGCTTTACGGCAATTTCCGTGAAGTGGTGACCTACGGGCGGCGTGCGTATTTCGGTGTACGATACAAGTTCTGAACAGGGCGGCGCGGCCAGTGGTCGCGCCGTCGCTCCATCCGGACCCGCACCGCGCACGGTGGCCCGGGACGGGCCCGGAGGGAACCGCCAAGGGTCAGCCGCATGTCCGCCAACCGCCTCTACCAGACCATCGCCGCCAAGCTCCGCAAGCTGATCGAGGACGGTGAATTTCCGCCGGGCTCGCGCCTGCCGGGCGAGCGTGAGCTGGCCGAACGTTTCGGCGTCAGCCGGGTGACCGTGCGCGAAGCCGAGATCGCCCTGGAAGCCCAGGGCTGGATCGCCATCCGCATTGGTTCGGGCGTGTACGTCAAGCCACGCCCGGCGCAGGCCTCCGGTGGCCTGCCCGATGTCAGCGCCTTCGACCTGACCGCCGCCCGCGCGGTGTTCGAAGCCGAGGCCGCGGCGCTGGCGGCCAGCAACATCGACGACGCCGGCATCGCCGAACTGCAGGTGCTGGCGCAGGCGCTGTGCCGGCGCGACCTGACCGACGAAGAAGCCGGCGACTTCGACCGCCGCTTCCACCTGACCATCGCCCGCCTGTCCGGCAATCCGGTGGTGGAGTACTTCATCCAGCAGATCTGGCGCATGCGCAGCGACCTGCCGCGGGTGGCCGAGGTCTACGCGCGGGTCTGCCACGACGATGGCGCCAGCCGTGCCGACGAGCACATGGCGATCTTCGAGGCACTGCGCAGCCGTGATCCGGTGGCCGCGCGCAACGCGATGCGCTACCACTTCCAGCGCCTGTTCGAGGCGATGCTGGAAGCGACCGAGAGCCAGGCCCTGGAAGAGATCCGGCGGCGCACCCAGCAGGACCGCGAGCGCTTCCTGGCCACCACGCGTATCTGACCCACCGCCACGCGCTGCGCTGCCGCACTGCAACAGCGTGCGCGCGCTATGCTGGCGGCTGGACGTCTGAGATAAGGAAAGCGTGATGTTCCCGACTGTGTTTTTCACCATGGTGCTGGCCGTGGTGGCCGTCATCATCCTGTTCAAGGCCGTGCGCATGGTGCCGCAGGGCTACGAATGGACCGTTGAGCGGTTCGGCCGCTACACCCACACGATGTCGCCCGGCCTGCATTTCCTCATTCCCATCGTGTACGGGGTGGGGCGCAAGGTGAACATGATGGAGCAGGTGCTGGACGTGCCGGGCCAGGAAGTGATCACCAAGGACAACGCCGCCGTGCGCGTCGATGGCGTGGTGTTCTTCCAGGTGCTGGACGCGGCCAAGGCCGCCTACGAGGTGGCGGTGCTGGAAGTGGCGATGATCGCCCTGGTGCAGACCAACATCCGTACCGTCATCGGCTCGATGGACCTGGATGAATCGCTCAGCCAGCGCGAGGTGATCAACGCCAAGCTGCTGAGCGTGGTCGACCATGCCACCAACCCGTGGGGGGTGAAGGTCAACCGCATCGAGATCCGCGACATCCAGCCGCCGCGCGACCTGCTGGATGCGATGGCGCGGCAGATGAAGGCCGAGCGCGAGAAGCGTGCGCAGATCCTGGAAGCGGAAGGTTCGCGGCAGTCGGAGATCCTGCGCGCCGAGGGCGAGAAGCAGGCCACCGTGCTGGAAGCCGAAGGCCGCCGCGAAGCCGCGTTCCGCGACGCCGAGGCGCGCGAACGCCTGGCCGAGGCCGAGGCGAAGGCCACCCAGGTGGTTTCGGCGGCGATTGCCGAGGGTGACGTGCAGGCGATCAACTATTTCGTCGCGCAGAAGTACGTCGAGGCGTTCAAGGAACTGGCGAGCTCGCCAAACCAGAAGCTGGTGCTGATGCCGATGGAGGCCAGTGGCGTGATCGGCTCCATTGCCGGCGTCGCCGAACTGGCCAAGCAGGCCCTGGCGAACCAGGAAAACAAGCCGGCCCGCAAGGGCCCGCCGCCGTTCGGAGGCTGACATGCGCTGGGACGTGGTTGCGTGGGGCGCGCTGGCCCTGCTGCTGTTCGCCGCCGAGGCGCTGGCCCCGGGCGCGTTCATGCTGTGGATCGGCATCGGTGCCGCGGCGGTGTTCGTGCTGGTGGCGGTGTTCGCCGACATTCCGCTGTTGTGGCAGGTGGTCGCGTTCGTGGTGCTGAGCGTGCTGTCGATCCAGTGCTACCGGCGCTGGGGCAAGCCGCATGCGCGGGCCAGCGACAAGCCGCTGCTGAACCGCCGCGCCGAGCAGCTGGTCGGCCGGGTGGTGACGTTGCCGCAGGCCATCATCGACGGGCAGGGCCGGGTCAGCATCGATGATGCGTCGTGGCAGGTGAGTGGACCGGACCTGCAGGCGGGTACGCGGGTGAGGGTGGTGGCGGTGCAGGGCAGCGTGCTGCTGGTCGAGGCTGCGGCGTAGGGTTTCCAGCCAACGGCGCAGCCCCTCGTGGGTGGTCGCGGGTGATTCATGTGTTTGGGTCGGGCGGGTGG
>NZ_JACVTT010000091.1:0-18052 GCF_016624665.1 Stenotrophomonas sp. S39
GATATCTGACAGATGTGCCGACCAACGGTCGGCACCCACCAACAGCCGCGCGGAACCGTTCTGGGGCAACGCCCCCTGAGTCAGGGGGCGGCCGCGAAGCGGCGGGGGTCTGGGAGCCGGTAAGTGGGGCCCACGGTTCGCGCAGCGAAGCGTGGGAGCGACAGCGCGCATGCGATGACGCGTACCAAGGCTGCAAGCCCTGCAACAAAAAACCCCGCTTGCGCGGGGTTCTCTGTGTACTGCGTGCAGCGGGTGCTTACGGGCGACGGGCCAGCGCCTCGACGTCCTTCGCCTTCGGCAGCAGGTCCTGCTTGGTCACGCGCAGCGCACCAATGGTCAGCATCGGCACCGCTACCAGGATCGAGGACAGCACCACGATCACCGCACCGATCATGTGGGTCTCGGCCAGGCCTTCCATCGAGCTGCCACCGTACAGGTACAGGGCCAGCGCGGACAGGAAGAACATCACCGCGGTGATCACCGTACGCGACAGCGTCTGGTTGATCGAACGGTTCAGCACTTCCATCGGCTCGGCACGCAGGCTGCGGAAGTTTTCGCGCACGCGGTCGAAGACCACGATGATGTCGTTGATCGCAAAGCCCATCACCGACAGCAGGCCGGCCAGCACGGTCAGGTCGAACTCACGGCCCAGCAGGGACACGTAAGCCACCGTCACGATCAGGTCGAACATCGCCACGATGCTGGCGGTGACCGCGAACTTCCATTCGAAGCGCACCGCGATGTAGATCAGGAAGCCAGCCAGCATGAAGATGGTGGCGTACAGACCGTTCATCGCCAGGTCCTTGCCGATCTGCGGGCCAACGAACTCGTTGCGCAGCACGGTGGCCTGGTTGTCGGCGGTGGACAGCACCTTCACCACCGCCGCAGCGGTGGCCTTGTCCTCGGCGGCAGCCGCACCGGTACCCGGGGCGTGCTCACCGTGCGGGGCCAGGCGGATCAGCAGGTCGGTGTTGCCACCGACGCTCTGCACCTGGGCGCCTTCAAAACCATTGTCCTCGAGCTTGGTACGGACCTGCTCGACGTCCACCGCGTGATCGAAGCGGGCTTCGATCAGGGTGCCGCCGGTGAAGTCCAGGGCGTAGTTGAAGCCCTTGAAGCCGATGATGCCGATCGATGCCAGGAACACGATGATCGTGACGACCATCGCGACATGGCGCCAGCGCATGAAGTCGATCTGGGTATCGTTCGGGAGGATGTGCAGCGGAAAAATTTTCATGTGCGTGTCGTCCCGTCAGATGGCCACGTTCTGGAGCTTCTTGCGACGGCCATAGATCAGCGTCGCCAGGGCGCGCGACACGGTGATCGCAGTGAACATCGAGGCGAAAATACCGATGATCATGGTCAGGGCGAAGCCCTTCAGCGGACCCGTGCCGAAGGCGAACAGGGCCACACCGACGATCAGGCCGGTCAGGTTGGCGTCAAGAATCGTGCCCGACGCACGTTCGTAACCGGTCACGATCGCGGTCTTGCCCGGCACGCCGGCACGCAGCTCTTCACGGATACGCTCGTTGATCAGCACGTTGGCGTCCACCGACAGACCGACCGACAACGCCAGGCCGGCGAAGCCAGGCAGGGTCATCGTCGCGCCGAACAGCGACATCACCGCCACCACGATCAGCAGGTTGAACAGCATCGCCAGCGAGGTGATCAGGCCGAACATGCGGTAGTAGATGGTGAAGAACACCAGGGTGAACAGGAACGCGTAGACCACCGCGGTGATACCGTTCTTGACGTTCTCCGCACCCAGGCTCGGGCCGACCACGCGCTCTTCGACGAAGTCCATCGGCGCGGCCAGCGAGCCGGACTTCAGCAGCTTGGCCAGGTCCTCGGCTTCCTTCTTCTGCAGACCGGTGGTCTGGAAGTTCTTGCCGAACACGCCGTTGATGTTGGCCACCGAGATCACTTCCTCGTTGACCTTGAAGCCACGCACTTCCTGGCCGTTAACGACGGTCACGGTCGGCACGCGCTCGGTGTACACCACGGCCATCGGCTTGTTCACGTTGGCGCTGGTGAAGTCGAACATGCGCTGGCCGCCGACGTTGTTCAGCGTCACGCTGACCGCCGGGGCACCGCTGTTGGTATCGGTGACCGCCTGTGCGCCGACCATCTGGTCGCCGGTGACGATCACGCGCTTGTTCAGCAGGATCGGGCCACGGCCATCACGCTGCTGGTAGACCTTGGCTTCCGGCGGGATGCGGCCGGAGGCGATGGCGTCCTGCGCGTTGCCTTCGACCACCGCACGGTATTCCAGGGTGGCGGTGGCACCGATCATGCGCTTGGCTTCGGCGGTGTCCTGCACGCCCGGCAGCTGCACGACCACGCGGTCGGCACCCTGGCGCTGGATGATCGGCTCGGCCACGCCCAGCTGGTTCACGCGGTTGCGCAGGGTGTTGATGTTCTGCTCGATGGCGCCGTTGGCGATCTGCGAGATCTCGGTGTCCGGGATGGTCACCGTGATGCGGCTGCCGCTGACGTCGTAACCCAGGGTCGGCTGCGACTTGACCAGCGCCGCGCGGGCGTTGGCGGCGGCATCGTCACCGGCCGACGGGCTCAGGTTGGCCACGATGGTGTTGTCGGCGCGACGCTCGACCGACTGGTACGCAATGCGCGCGTCACGCAGGGTGCTGCGCACGTCTTCGGTGTAGGCGTCCAGGCGCTTGTCCAGGGCTGCCTTCTGGTCGACCTGCAGCACGAAGTGCACGCCGCCCTGCAGGTCCAGGCCCAGCACCATCGGGCGGCCGCCCAGCTTGGCCAGCCAGTCCGGCACGGTCGAGGCCAGGTTCAGGGCCACCGTGTAGCTCTCGCCGACGGTGTCACGCAGCGCGTCGCTGGCAGCGGACTGGGCCTTCAGGTCCGGCAGGCGGACGATCAGGCTTTCCCCTTCCTTCTCGGCGCCGATCGTGGTGACACCGGCCTTCTTCAGGTCGGCCAGCACACGGTCGCGCAGCGCGTCGTCGACCACTCCGCCACGGTTGGCGGTGATCTGGACGGCCGGGTCCTTCTGGTAGATGTTGGGCAGCGCATACAGGGTGCTGAGCGCCAGTACGATCAGGATGACGACGTACTTCCAGCGTGGAAATTCGAGCATTGCTTGGGTCCCGCGCGGCGCCATCCCCGGCGCCGCGGTTGTGCATCGGAAAGGGAGTGGCTTACTGGGCCGACTTCAGGGTACCGGCCGGCAGCACGTTGCCGACAGCGCCCTTCTGCACGCGGATGCGCACGTTGTCAGCCACTTCGATGGTGATGAAGTTGTCGCCGATATCGGTGACCACGCCGGCGATGCCGCCGTTGGTCAGCACTTCGTCACCACGCTTGATCTTCTCCAGCATGGCCTTGTGTTCCTTCTGCCGCTTCATCTGCGGGCGGATCATCAGGAAGTACATGATGGCGATCAGGATGATCGGGAACAGCAGCGTGGTCAGCTGCATACCGCCACCGGGCTGGCCGCCGGCGGCCTGGGCGTGTGCGGCGGGAATCAGGAAGGCAAGCAGGTTCATCGTTGGTCCTTAGGTTGGGCGGCGCTCAGGCCCGTTTGACGGGCGCAGGGTGTCGACCGCGGATCTGGGTCAGCCTTGAAGTATGCCACGGCCCCGGACGTTCGTCCTTGGGCCGTTCGGCAGGGGTGCTGCGGGGTTACAGGGGCGGTGCAACCGCCCCGCGTGCTGCATAGAAGGACTCGCGGAAGGCCTGGAAGGTTCCCGCCTCGATGGCCGCACGGATGTCGGCCATCAGTTTTTCGTAATAGAACAGGTTGTGCAGGGTGCCCAGCATCGGCGCCAGCATCTCGTTGCAGCGGTCCAGGTGGCGCAGGTACGAGCGGGTGTAGCCGCCGCTGCAGGCCACGCAGCCGCACCCCGGCTCGATCGGGTCCATGTCGCGCGCGTACTGCGAGTTGCGGATGCGGACGGTGCCGAACGATGTGAAATAGTGGCCGTTGCGCGCATTGCGGGTCGGCATCACGCAGTCGAACATGTCCACGCCACGGGCGACACCCTCGACCAGGTCTTCGGGCCGGCCCACGCCCATCAGGTAGCGCGGGCGGTCGCCCGGCAGCTCCGGGTCCAGGTGGTCGAGCATGGCGTTGCGCTCGTGCTCCGGTTCGCCCACGGCCAGGCCGCCGATGGCATAGCCGTCGAAGCCGATCGCCTGCAGGGCCTCGGCCGAGCGGCTGCGCAGGTCGGTGTGCACGCCGCCCTGGACGATGCCGAACAGCGCCGCGTCATTGCCCAGCTCGTCATGCGCGTTGCGGCTGCGCTGGGCCCAGCGCAGGCTCAGCTCCATCGAACGGCGGGCGACGTCCTCGGTGGCCGGGTACGGGGTGCACTCGTCGAAGATCATCACCACATCCGAATCGAGCACCTTCTGGATCTTCATGCTCTCTTCCGGGCCCAGGAATACGCGGGCGCCGTCGGTGGGCGACGCAAAGGTCACGCCCTGCTCGGTGATCTTGCGGCGGTGCGCCAGCGAGAACACCTGGAAACCGCCGGAATCGGTCAGGATCGGGCCATCCCACTGGCAGAAGCCGTGCAGGCCGCCGTGGTCGGCGATGATGTCCAGGCCCGGCCGCAGGTACAGATGGAAGGTGTTGCCGAGGATGATCTCGGCGCCCAGCGCGCGCACCTGGTCCGGCAGGATGCCCTTGACCGAGCCATAGGTTCCCACCGGCATGAAGGCCGGCGTTTCCACCGTGCCACGCGGGAAGGTCAGGCGGCCACGGCGGGCACGGCCGTCGCGGGTCTGGAGCTGGAACTGCAATCGGGACATGGAGCGGTCGTTCAGGCAAATAGTCGCCTATTGTCTCCCAAAACCGCCGTCCCTGCTCCGGTAGCGCCGGGCATGGCCCTGAAGTGCGCACCAACGGTGCGCACCCACCACAATCAGGCAGAGGTCAGCCCCCTACCCCGCCTGCGGGAACAGCAGCATCGCGTCGCCGTAGCTGAAGAAGCGGTAGCGCTGTTCGATCGCGTGCTGGTAGGCCTCGAACACGCGCTCCTTGCCGGCAAACGCGGAAATCATCATCAACAGCGTGCTTTCCGGCAGGTGGAAGTTGGTCACCATCGCGTCCACGCTGCGGATGCGGTAGCCGGGGGTGATGAAGATCTGCGTCTCGCCGGCGAACGGCAGCAGCTCACCCTCGCGCATCGCGCTTTCCAGCGCGCGCACCACGGTGGTGCCCACGCCGATCACCCGGCCGCCAGCCTCGCGGGTACGCCGCACCTGCTGCACCAGTTCAGCACCCACGTTCAGCCACTCGCGGTGCATCACGTGGTCCTTCAGGTCATCGGCACGCACCGGCTGGAAAGTGCCTGCACCCACGTGCAGGGTGACGTGGCCGAAGTCCACGCCCTTGGCCTTCAAGGCGGCCAGCAGCGGCTCGTCGAAATGCAGGCCGGCCGTCGGCGCAGCCACCGCACCCACTTCGCGGGCGAACACGGTCTGGTAGCGCTCGCGGTCGTCCATGCCCGGTTCGCGCTGGATGTACGGCGGCAGCGGCAGGCGACCGGTATGCAGCAGCCACTGCTCCAGCGATTCAGGCACGTGGAACTGCAGGACGTAGAACTCGCCGTCGCGGCCCAGCACCTCGGCCTCGCCGCCGGCATCCAGGGCGATGCGGCTGCCGGCCTTGGGCGACTTGCTGGCGCCCACCTGAGCACGCGCTTGCTGGCCGCCCAGCAGGCGCTCGATCAGGATCTCCACGCGGCCGCCACTGGCCTTCTGCCCGAACAGCCGCGCCGGGATCACCCGGGTGTCGTTGAACACCATCAGGTCGCCCGGCTGCAGCAGCGACGGCAGGTCGCGCACCTGCACGTCGGTGAAGGCGGCGGGCGCCGGCGGCACCAGCATCAGGCGGCTGGCCGAACGCTCGGCCAACGGCGCCTGGGCGATCAGCTCGGCCGGCAGGTCGTAGTGGAAATCGGACTTCTTCAAGGCAGTGATCGGCAACAGGTCGACATTGGCGCGCATTGTACGTCCAGCGCCTGCGAGCCGGCGCGCTTCGTGGCGAACGTCGGGCAATATGCTGCTATGCAGCAGGTTTCTGCGGGGTTATCGCGCAAAAAAACTAGTGCTAGCATCGGAAAGGAAGTCCGCAGCACGAGTCCGCCCCAAGCGCGCGTGATGACGCGCGTTTTGCTTTTGAAGGCCCGTGCGACCCATTGTTTCAGGAGATCTGCAATGAGCTTCATCGAACGCCTCGCCCCCCTCCGCGCCCAGCCCGGCAGCCGCATCACCACCGGCCTGGACGACGCCACCTTGGTCGCACTGTCGGCCCGCCACCCACAGCTGGTTGCCGCCGTGGAAGCGGCCGCCGACGAGTTCGGGCGCGTGCAGCAGGAGCTGGGGCCGTTGCTGGCGCAGGACGAGCAGGCGCAGATCGACGCGATGCAGGACGGCTTCGTCAATTTCTATGCCGACGACGCGGTGACCCCGTACGTGGCGCTGGCCGCGCGTGGCCCGTGGGTGGTCACCCTGAAGGGCGCGGTGCTGTACGACGCAGGCGGCTACGGCATGCTCGGCTTCGGCCACACCCCTGATGCGGTGCTCGAAGCGATGTCGCGCCCGCAGGTGATGGCCAACATCATGACCCCCAGCCTGTCGCAGCAGCGCTTCATCACCGCCCTGCGCGCGGAGATCGGCCACCGCCGCGGCGGCTGCCCGTTCGCCCGCTTCATGTGCCTGAACTCCGGCTCCGAAGCGGTCGGCCTGGCGGCGCGCATCGCCGACGTCAACGCCAAGCTGCAGACCGACCCGGGTGCGCGCCATGCAGGTGCCGCCATCAAGCGCGTGGTCATCAAGGGCAGCTTCCATGGCCGCACCGACCGCCCGGCGCTGTATTCCGATTCCAGCCGCAAGAGCTACCAGCAGCACCTGGCCAGCTACCGTGGCGAGGATTCGGTCATTACGGTCGCCCCGTACGACGAGGCCGGCCTGCGCAAGGTGTTCGAGGATGCCGAGCGCAACCAGTGGTTCATCGAAGCGGTGTTCCTGGAGCCGGTGATGGGTGAAGGCGACCCGGGCCGTTCGGTCCCGCCGGCATTCTATGCGGTGGCCCGCGAGCTGACCCGCGCCCACGGCAGCCTGCTGCTGCTCGATTCGATCCAGGCCGGCCTGCGCGCCCATGGCGTGCTGTCGGTGGTGGATTACCCGGGCTTCGAAGGCCTGGATCCGCCGGACATGGAAACCTACTCCAAGGCGCTCAACGCCGCGCAGTACCCGCTGTCGGTGCTGGCCGTGACCGAGCATGCCGCCCAGCTGTACCGCAAGGGCATCTATGGCAACACCATGACCAGCAACCCGCGTGCGCTGGACGTGGCCTGCGCCACCCTGGCCCAGCTCACCCCGCAGGTGCGCGCCAACATCGCCGAGCGCGGCGCTGAGGCCGTGCGCAAGCTGGAACAGCTGAAGAGCGAGCTGGGCGGGCTGATCACCAAGGTGCAGGGCACCGGCCTGCTGTTCTCCTGCGAGCTGGCCCCGCAGTTCAAGTGCTACGGCGCCGGCTCCACCGAGGAATGGCTGCGCCAGCACGGCATCAACGTGATCCACGGTGGCGAGAACTCGCTGCGCTTCACCCCGCACTTCGGCATGGACAGCGACGAGCTGGACCTGCTGGTGGGCCTGGTCGGCCGCGCCCTGCGTGAAGGCCCGCGCCGCGAGCAGGCCGCCGCCGCGTAATCCGCGCCAACGCGTCATAATCGACCAACACCCCGCCCGCGACCGCTGACCCGGTTGCCGGCGGGGCGTTTTCGTTTCCGCACCAAGAGACAGGAATCCCCCATGAAGTCCCTCTGCGTCTACTGTGGCTCCAACGCTGGCAGCAAGCCGGTCTACACCGAACGCGCCATGGCGCTGGGCGACCGCATCGCCCGCGATGGCATGCGCCTGGTCTACGGCGGCGGCAACGTCGGCCTGATGGGCACCGTCGCCAACGCCGTGCTGGCCGCCGGCGGCGAAGTGACCGGCGTCATCCCGCGCCAGCTGGCCGACTGGGAAGTGGCCCACCGCGGCCTGACCGAACTGGAAATCGTCGGCTCGATGCATGAACGCAAGTCGCGCATGTTCGACCTCTCCGACGGCTTCGTCGCCCTGCCCGGCGGCTTCGGCACCATGGAAGAGATCTTCGAGATGCTCACCTGGCGCCAGCTCGGCATCGGCAACAAGCCCTGCGCCTTCCTGGACGTGGACGGCTTCTATGCCCCGCTGATCGGCATGATCGACCGCATGGTGGAAGAGCGCTTCCTGCACCCGGAACAGCGCCAGGACCTGTGGTACGGCTCGGACATCGATGAAATGCTGGCCTGGATGCAGGCCTACGAGCCGGCCCAGGCCTCGAAGTGGATCGACGAGAAGCGACGCGCCGCGCTGCGTTGAGCCTGGCGGGATGTGCCTGACCTGCGCGGTGGTTCAGGCCACCGCGCGTGTCCACGGTGCCGGCCGCCCCAGCAGGTAGCCTTGGCCGTAGTCACAGCCCAGCTCGAACAGGCTCTGCCGCTGGGCCTCGGTCTCGATGCCCTCGCCGATGGTCTCGATGCCCAGCGTGCGCGCCAGCGACAGCACGCCTTCCACCAGGGCGCGCGTGCTCTGTGCCTCCGGCCCGTGCAGGCCGGCGATGAAGCTCTGGTCGATCTTCAGCGTGCTGATCGGGAACCGGTGCAGGTAGGACAGCGCTGAGAAGCCGGTCCCGAAATCATCCAGCTGCACCTGGATGCCCCGCTCGCGCAGCCCCTTGAGGATGCGCAGCGTATGCGGGCCGTCGTCCAGCAGCGCCACCTCGGTGATCTCCAGGCGCAGCCGCTGCGGATCGGCATCATTGGCTTCCAGCAGGCCGAACAGGCGCGCACTGAAATCGGCCGAACGGAAGTGCCGCGGTGACACGTTCACCGAGACATAGCCACGCCCACCGTCGGCCAGACCGGCGATGACCTGCTCGTAGATCAGCCAGTCGACCTGCTCGATCAGGCCGCTTTCCTCGCCCAGCTCCAGGAAGGCGCCGGGCAGCAGCAGGCCGCGGCGCTCGTGCTGCCAGCGCAGCAGCGCCTCGTGGCCCACCACCTCGCCATCGGACAGGCGCACGATGGGCTGGTAGAACGGCACGAAATCGCGGTTGTTGATCGCCCGCCGCAGGTCCGCTTCCAGGTCCAGGCTGCGCATGGCCTGCTCGCGCATGTCCTCATCGAAGATCGCACAGCGGTCATGGCCCTGTGCCTTGGCCCGGTACATCGCCGCATCGGCATCGCGCAGCAGCTCTTCGCCGGTGCGGTAATGCGGATTCCACAGGGCGATGCCGAGGCTGCCGGAGGGGAACAGTTCGCGCCCGGCGATCCACATCGATTCCTGCAGGGCCAGCAGCAGGCGCTGGCCGAAATCCAGCGCCTGGGCCAGGCCCTGCGGGCACTGCAGCAGCACCGCGAATTCATCGCCGCCCAGCCGTGCCACCACGTCGCCGTCGCCGGCCATGGACACGATGCGCTTGGCCACTTCCACCAGCATGCGGTCGCCGGCGGCGTGGCCGATGCTGTCGTTGACCAGCTTGAAGCGGTCCAGGTCCAGGAACAGCATCGCGAACACCGGCCCGCCTTCGCGGCGTGCCAGCGCCAGCGCATCCTGCAGGCGGTCCAGCAGGTGCAGGCGGTTGGGGAGCCCGGTCAGCGCATCGTGCATGGCCTGGTGGGTCAGGCGCTGCTCGGCGCGCAGCCGCTCGGCAATCTGGCCCAGCAGCTTGTCATTCACTTCAGCCAGTTCGCGCGTGCGTTCTTCCACGCGCTTTTCCAGCTCGGCATGCGCCGAACGCAGCCGCTGCTGGTCGCGCTGGCGTGCCAGGCCGGTACCGATGTTCTGTGCCACGAAGGTCAGCAGCCGCTGGTCGTGCACGCTGAAGGCGATCTGGTCGGTGTAGCTCTGCACCACGATCGCGCCGACCACCTCGTCGTCGCGCAGCAGCGGCACGCCGAGCCAGCAGTGCGAACGCGCGCCGGATTCGCGCACTTCGCCGGTGGCCAGCAGCGCGTCGATCTGCGCACGCGATGCCAGCAGCGGGCGCCGGTGGCGCACCACGTACTCGGTCAGTCCGCGGCTGAAGGCGCGCGGCGCGCGTGAGCTGTTGTGTTCATCCACCGAATAGACGAAATCCAGGCCATCACTGCGCGCATTGACCAGGGCGATGTAGAAGTTGCGCGCGTCCAGCAACCGGCCCACCACGCCATGCACCTGCCCATAGAACTGGGCCAGGCTGTCGGCCGACATGGCCATCTCGGCGATGTTGTAGAGCGCGGTCTGCAACTGTTCGCCACGACGGCGCTCGGCCACTTCGTCCTGCAGGCTGCGGTTTGCACGCTGCAGTTCCAGCGTGCGTCGCTCCACCTGCTGTTCCAGCCGCACCTGTGCCTGGCGCCGGTCCATCGCGGTCTGCACGTGCTGGGCAACGAAGCCCAGCAGCGCGCGCTCGGCTTCGCCATACAGCGCAGCCTGTTCGTAACTCTGCACCACGATGGCGCCGCACACGCGGCCATCGCGCAGCATCGGCACGCCCAGCCAGTCCAGGCTTTCCGGGCCGCGCTCGGGGTCGTGCTCTTCCTCGGCATCGGCCAGCAGTTCGCGCGACGGGCCACTGAGCGGCTTGCCGTGCCGCAGCAGGGCCACGGTCAGGCTGCGCGGCATCTGCCCGGCGTCGTAGCTGATCGTGGGGTCGGCCACGAAGTCATCCACCTGGTCGGCGAAATACAGGAAGCGCATCTGGTCGCGCACATCGTCGTACTCGACGATGTAGCAGTTCTCCGCGTACATCAGCGAGCCGAGCACGCCGTGCACGTGGCGCAGCATCTCGCCCATTTCCAGGTCGGCACCGGCCAGGTCGGCAATCTGGAACAGCGCCTGCTGAAGCCGTTCAGCCTGCTCCAGCGCACGGATCTGTCCGGCCTGGCGGCCACGCTGCAGGGCCAGCTCCATCGCCTGCCGCGACACCCCCCACCAGGCTTCGGAAGGCGACGCGCCGCGCACCCGCAGCGACAGCTGTGCGCCATCGTGCTCCCAGGCAGCGTGCTCCCATATCCCCGCGTCCCCGTCGAGCTCGCCATCGCTGGCGCCCTGCGGCCAGCTGTCCCGGCCGCGGCCCAGCTGCGGGTCGTTCCACCCCACCCGCACGATCGCCGCGTCCGGCAGCAGCGCATGCAGCGCGCGCACCAGCGCCGTGCTCAAGACGGCCTCGTGAGGTGACAGCGATGACACACGGTCGGCTTGCGTGGACAAAATGACGTTCTCTTGGCGCCGCTACAGCGTCGCCTCCCCTGAGCGGGCGAGCATAACGCGGCACCGGGGGGGGAATGGAAGCCCGCCAACCCCGTTTCGTGCGCCGGCACGTTGTTCCTGTCGACACCCGCCCGCGAACCGCCGTGAACTGCGCCCTCCCCGCCCCCGCCAACGGCTATGCGCCACCGCCTGCAGGCCTTACCCTGTATGCCGTGGAAGCGACCGCCCTGCCAACCGATGAAGCGCTGATGCTGGCCTGGGCCGGTGGCGACCTGCAGGCGTTCGAAAGCCTGTATACGCGCCATCGCAAGCGCCTGTTCGGCTTCCTGCTGCGGCAACTGCGCGACACCGCGCTGGCCGAAGAGATCTTCCAGGATGTCTGGCAGCGGGTGATCAGCGCCCGCGCCGGCTGGCAGCCCGATGCTGCATTCAGCACGTGGCTGTTCCGTATCGCGCACAACCGCCTGAACGACCACTGGCGTGCCGCCCGCCATCGCCCTGCCGCGCCGGCCGACGCCGATCTGCGCCTGGCTGCGCTGGAAGACGGGCAGACCCCGGAAGCTGAACTGTCTGAATTCGAGCAGCGCCGGCGCATCCAGCTGGCGATGGAAGACCTGCCGCCCGAGCAGCGTGAAGTGCTGCAGTTGCGGCTGGAACAGGAACTGAGCCTGGAGGAGATCGGCCAGATCACCGGCGTCGGCCGGGAAACAGTGAAATCGCGGCTGCGCTATGCGATGGACAAGCTGCGTGCGGGACTGAAGGCATGAATCGAGACGATCCCCTGTCGCCTGAAGAACGTGCGCTGGCCGGCCTGATCGGCCGCCGCCACGACCAGGCACCGCCTGCTGCGCTGGACGCGGCGATCCTGGCGGCCGCGCGTGCATCGGTGTCCACGACTGCCGCAGACACAGCGGCAGCAGCCGACAACACCGCCGCGACGTCGACCGCGCGCCGGCCGCAGCGGCGCTGGCCGGCCGTGTTCGGCATCGCCGCGTCGATGGTATTCGCTGTCGGCATTGCCTGGCAGATGCGCCCGGAACCGCCGGTGCTGCCGGCACAGGAAGCACAGATCGCCACCGCGCCCGCCGCCGACGCCGATGCCGCCGCTGCGGCCGATGCCCAGGCACCGCAGCCCATGTCCGCTGCGGCTGAGGTTGCGCCGCCGCCGCCGTTGCCCGCGCCGCAGGCTGCAGCCAAGCAGGCCGCCCAACCCGCCGTTGCCCGCAGGCCCGAGGCGCAGTCGGCCCCGGCCCCGGCGGTGGCCGAACCCGCGCCCCGCATCGCCCTGCGCAGTCTGCCAGCCGAACCCGCTGCCGAGGCCGCCTTCGCACCCGCACCGCCTGCGCCGCCCGCGCCCGCGGCACCCGCAGCACCGGTGGCCTATTCGGCCCCGGCTGCGGCCGAGCTGGACGCGATCCAGGGTGAAGCCGCGGCCAGCGCCGACGCCGCCCGCAGCCAGCGCCGTGCAGCACCCACCGCCTTCAAGGCCAATACTGCGCCCGCGCCGACCAGCGCGCCGGGCGTGATGCTGCGCCGCTCCAGCGATGCCTCGCTCAGCGCCGACGCGGTGCATTCGGAAGTCGCAGCCGATGCCAGGCTGCCGCGCCGGCAGTGGCTGCAGAAGATCCGCGAGCGCCGCGACAACGGCCAGCGCGATCTGGCCCGTGCCAGCCTGGAGCGCTACCTGCAGACGTATCCCGAAGCGCGCCTGCCAAAGGATCTGCGCCCGCTGCTGGACGACTGAGGCAGACCCGCCGCGACCCCGTAGAATGGTCGCAATGCCCGATATCCTCGCCCAGCCCGTCAGCCATACGCTGGACGTCAAGCACAGCCGCTTCACCGCCCACGCCGCGCCCATCGACAGTGGCGCCGGTGCGCTGGCATTCCTGCACCAGGTGGCCGTGGCCGATGCCACCCACAACTGCTGGGCCTACCGGCACGGCCAGGATTACCGTTCCAGCGATGATGGCGAGCCCGCAGGCACCGCCGGGCGGCCGATCCTGGCGGCCATCGATGGCCAGGGCTTCGACCGCGTCGTGGTGGTGGTGACCCGCTGGTATGGCGGCATCAAGCTGGGTGCCGGTGGCCTGGTGCGCGCCTATGGTGGCACTGCCGCCGAATGCCTGCGCACCGCGCCGCGCCTGCCGCTGGTAGCGATGGCGCGCCTGCAGCTGCTGGCCGGCTTCGAGGATCTGGGCACCCTGCACGCCGCCCTGCCCGGCTTTGCCGCCGAAAAGCGCGATGAACAGTTCGATGCCAACGGTGTGCGCCTGCGGGTGGAATTGCCCGCCGACCAGGTCGACGCATTGAAAATCCGCCTGCGCGACGCCACCCGTGACCGTATCCGCATAGAAGATGACCACCAGGATGACTGACAAGGACGAGACGTCCGCTTCAACCCCGCCGCTGCGCCGCCTGGGCAGCCTGCGTACGCTGTGGCCGTTCGTGCGCCGCCACAGCGGGTTGTTCACCGCCTGGCTGCTGGCCCTGGCGGTCTCCTCGGCAGCGACACTGAGCCTGCCGCCAGCGGTCAAGCAGATGATCGACCACGGCTTCAGCAGCGGCGGCCAGATCAACCGCGCGTTCGCCCTGCTGATGGTGGTGGCCGTGGTGATGGCGCTGGGCACGGCCGCACGCTTCTACTTCGTGTCGCTGCTGGGCGAAAAGGTCGTGGCCGACCTGCGCAGCCAGCTGTACGCACACCTGATCCAGCTCGGCGCCGGCTTCCATGACCGCAGCCGCAGCGGCGAACTGGTGTCGCGCCTGACCGCCGATACCGAACTGCTGCGCAGCGTGGTCGGTTCGACCATGTCGGTGGCCCTGCGCAGCAGCGTGACGGTGGTCGGCAGCCTGGCGATGCTGTTCGTCACCAGCCCACGGCTGGCCGCATGGTCGCTGCTGGGCATCCCGCTGGCGGTGCTGCCGATCATCATCGGCGCGCGCAAGCTGCGCGTGGTCGCCCGCAACAGCCAGGACCGCATCGCCGATGCCAACAGCCTGGCCAGCGAGACCCTGGGCGCGGTACGCACCGTGCAGGCCCATGCCCGCGAACCCTACGAGCGCGGTCGCTTCGACCATGCGCTCGGCGATGCCATCACTGCCGCGCGCCGCCGCATCGGCGCGCAGTCGCTGGTCACCGCCAGCGCCATCCTGCTGGTCTTCGGCGCCATCGTTGGTGTGCTCTGGCTGGGCGCGCACGATGTCATCGACGGCCGCCTGAGCGCCGGTACCCTCGGCCAGTTCGTGCTGTACGCGCTGATCGGTGGCGGCTCGGTGGGCGCGCTGGCCGAAGTGTGGAACGAACTGCAGCGCGCGGCCGGCGGCATGGGCCGGATCGGCGAGCTGCTGCAGGAAGACATCGAGATCCGGGCACCGGCGCAGCCGCATGCGTTGCCGCAGCCGCTGCAGGGGCAGATCCAGTTCGACGACGTGGTGTTCCATTACCCGCAGCGGCCGGACCAGCCGGCGCTCGATCACTTCAGCCTGAACGTGCGTCCCGGCGAGACCGTGGCCCTGGTCGGCCCGTCCGGGGCGGGCAAGAGCACCGTGCTGTCGCTGCTGCTGCGGTTCCATGATCCGGCCAGCGGCCGCATCTGCGTGGACGGGCATGATGTGCGCGAGGTCGATCCGGCCGACCTGCGTGCCCAGCTCGCGCTGGTGCCGCAGCAGCCGACCCTGTTCGCCGCCAGTGCACGCGACAACATCCGCTACGGACGCCTGCAGGCCAGCGATGCCGAGGTGGAAGCCGCGGCACAAGCGGCTGAAGCCGACACCTTCCTGCGCGCACTGCCGCAGGGCTATGACAGCGAGCTGGGCGAGCGCGGCGCGCGCCTGTCCGGCGGCCAGCAGCAGCGCGTGGCGATCGCCCGCGCCCTGCTGAAGGACTCGCCCATCCTGCTGCTGGACGAGGCCACCAGTGCACTGGATGCGCAGAGCGAGCACAGCGTGCAGCAGGCCCTGGAACGGCTGATGGCCGGGCGAACCACCGTGGTCATCGCCCATCGCCTGGCGACCGTGCTGAAGGCCGACCGCATCGTGGTCATGGACCAGGGCCGCATCGTCGCCGAAGGCACGCATGCGGAGCTGTTGGCTGAAGGTGGACTGTATGCGGAGCTGGCGCGACTGCAGCTCGTCGATTGATTGACGGCCGGCTAACACCGGCCGGCCCAAGCTGGCGGCGAAACCGAAGGTTCCGCTGAAGGAGGTGCACGATGTCGTTCCGTCAGTTCCCCGCAGTCGACAGCAATGGCGAAAGCCACATCATCATCGAGTTCAAGCCCGATGCCGCCGACAGCAGCAATGACCGGGAGACCACACCGCGCTACGAACTGGATGACGGCCGTCACCTGGTCCGTAATGGCCGCGAGTTCACCACCAGTGGCGGCGAACTGCGGTTGACGATATGAGGTTCGCCGGGCATGGCCCGGCGCTACCGCATTTCGTATCGCCCTGCTCTGGTAGGTGTCGACCTTGGTCGACACGCTCCGCCCACGGGCATGAAAAATTGCGTGGTCAATTTTTCGCCAACCATCTTGACAGCGTTGCCTGCCAAGGGCTGCCGACAGTTATCCACACGTTTGCTCAGAAATCATCCACACCGCCTGTGGATGACTAGGCCTGGCCGAGCACCCGGCCGATTCCACTCGCGTCGACTTCCACCGCCGCCCGCGCGATCGCCAGCGGATCGCTGCCCGCCACGAAACCGATACGGAAATGGACCTCGCCGCCCGGCGTCCGCGACGAATGGATCGAGGCCAGGCTGATGCTGTGCTGCTCGAATACATGCAGCAGCTCGCGCAGCGAACCCGGCCGATCCTCCGGCAGGTGCACCGACAAGGCATTGCGCTCGGTCAGGTCGGCCAGCAGGTAGCCCACGCGCTCGAAGGTGTAATTGCCCGCCGCCAGCGCGGGCTCGCCGAAGGCGTCGTGGTTGGCGGCCAGCATCTGCTCGCGGAACCAGCCACGCGCCGTATCGTCGCCCTGCCCAACCTGGGCCTGCAGTGACTGCAGCTGGCCGACCAGCCGGTCCAGCATCGGTGCCACGTGGGGGTTGCCGAACTGGATGTCTTCGTAGATGGCCGGGTTCAACGAGAGGATGCGCGAGATGATCGCCGTATCCAGCTCGAACGAGGCCGAGCGGTACGGCATCATCGCCGCCAGGTCGCCCAGCTGCGGCTGGTACTCACGCAGCACGCCGGCCTGCGCAAGATGCGTGGCATGCACCATCGCCTGCACCAGCGCCATCATCTGGTCGTGGTGCTGCGGGGTGGCACGCACGCACTCGGCCTGCAGGGCGGCGCACAGGCTGTCCACCCACGGCTGCCAGTGCTGCAGGCGCGCCTCGCAGACCACCATCACCCGTCCCTTCAGGGTCGGTGCTTTCGGTGGCGCGGTCATCGGATGCAGGCCGACCACTTCGGCCTGCGAAGCCAGCATCGCCTGCACCGGGGCGTCCTTCACCGAGGTCACGTCCAGCCACAGGCGCCCCTGCTCGCGGCCGCCCGACTGCTGCACGTAGCCGGCGATCACGGCCGGGGTATGCCGGATAGGTGCCGAGAACACCAGCACATCGGCCTGCGCCAGCAGCTGTTCGGGCGTATGCGAAGACGGGTCGGCCGGATCATGGCCGATCACCTGCAGCTGCATGTGCTGCTGGAAGAACCGGGCCAGCCAGCGCCCATAGGCGCCGGCACTGCCCACGATGCCGACCGTGCGCGGCGTACGCGCCTGCAGATCGCTCATGCCACGCGTTCGGCGCGGAAGCGCGCGGGCTCTGCCAGCGCGGCAGGCGCGGCAGCGATCACGTCGAACTCCTCGAAGCCGTTGGCCAGGGTGGCTTCCAGCGCGGCATGGGTGCCGGCGATGGCGCGCGAGATGGCCTGCTGCATCGACTCGCCACGCAGCAGGAAGGACACCACCAGCGACATCAGCACGTCACCGGTGCCTGCCACATCCACCGGCAGCAGCGGCGAGGTCCAGCGCCAGGTCTCGTCGCGGCCGACGGCCAGGGTCACCAGCTCGCCGGGGGTACCGCCCACGCTGTGCGCGATCACCCACTGCGGGCCACGGGCCAGCAGCGTGCGCGCAGCGGCGATGGCATCGGCTTCGGCCAGGGCGGGCATGCCCGTGAGGCGGTTGAGTTCGAACGCATTGGGCGTGACCAGCCAGGCGTGCGGCAGCAGGCGCTCGGCGAAGATCGCCTCCAGCCCGGGCTCCACGTAGGGGCCGGTATGGGTGTCACCGATGACCGGGTCCAGGCAGTAGCGCAGCTGCGGGCAGGCCGGCAGGATCCCGTCCAGCCAGTCGGCGAAGGCGGCACCGTTGGCGGCGCTGCCGAAGTAGCCGGAGACCAGCATCTTCGCGCGCTGCGGCAGGCCGCGTTCGCGGGTACCGAGCAGCAGATCGGCGAACCAGTCGGCCGGCAGCACGCGGCCGCGGGTGGTGTCGTAGAACGGCGCATTGCTGAGCAGGACGGTCGGGATTTCCGCCACGCGCACGCCGAGGGCGCGCATCGGCGGCACGGCGGCGCTGTTGCCGGCATGGCCGTAGACGAGCTGCGACTGGACGGAGATGACATCGATCGGCGAGGGCCCGTCGGGGCGCTGGCGACGGCCGTGGAGCAGGTGGTTGTCGAGGGATTCGCTCATGCCCGCATTCTACGCCCAAGGGGGTTTTCGGCAGGGCTTGCAGCCCTGCACCTGCTCAATGCAACGTCAACTGCAAAAGCCAGAGCGGGCTATCCGTGGGATGGCGGGGCACTGTGGGTTTGCGGGGACGCCGTGAACCCATC
>NZ_JACVTT010000092.1:0-17980 GCF_016624665.1 Stenotrophomonas sp. S39
GTTGCCGGCCAGCGGCCGGCACTACCGCAGGTGCAGGGCTGCAAGCCCTGCCGAAACCCTCCCCTACCATGACTGCAGTCACTTGCCCGATTGCCCCGCGCTGGCGAAAGTCGAGCAGTTGACGTGATCGGAGCGGCCCTTTGCCCTCCGCACGGTCGTAAGAAGAGAGAGAGAGACGCTGTGCAACGACGTGAGTTCCTGGCTTATTCCGGTCTGGGCCTGGCGGGCCTGGTGCTGCCGCATTCGCGGCTGATCGCGGCCGAGCAGCTGCTTGCGCCCGTGGATACCGCGCAGCGCCGGCGGCTGGCCGAGGTCGCCCTCGCCGCCGCACGCACCGCCAAGGCCAGCTACTGCGACGTACGCATCGGCCGCTACCTCAACCAGTCGGTCATCACCCGCGAACACCAGGTCGGCAACGTGACCAACCGCGAGTCGTCCGGCGTGGGCGTGCGGGTTCTGGTCAACGGCGCCTGGGGCTTCGCCGCCACCCACCAGCAGACCGAGGCGGGCGTGCGCGGCGCGGTCGAGCAGGCCACGGCCATCGCCCGCGCCAATGCCGGCATCCAGACCCGGCCGGTGCAGCTGGCGCCGACGCCACCGGTCGGCGAGGTGCGCTGGCAGACACCGGTACGCAAAAATGCCATGGAAGTGCCGATCCAGGACAAGATCGAACTGCTGCTGGCGCTCAACAGCGCCGCGCTCGATGCCGGCGCCGACTTCATCAATTCCACCCTGTTCCTGGTCAACGAACAGAAGTACTTCGCCTCCAGCGACGGCTCCTTCATCGACCAGGACATCCACCGCATCTGGCTGCCGTTCACCGCCACCGCCATCGACAAGGCCAGCGGCAAGTTCCGCACCCGCGCGGGCCTGTCCTCGCCGATGGGCATGGGCTATGAGTTCCTCGACGGCGATGCGCGCGGCAAGGTGCAGCTGCCCGGCGGCATCACCGCCTACCGCGATTCCTATGATCCGGTGGAGGACGCCATCGCCGCCGCCCGCCATGCGCGCGAGAAACTGAAGGCGCCCTCGGTGAAGCCCGGCAAGTACGACCTGGTGCTGGACCCGTCCAACCTGTTCCTGACCATCCACGAGAACGTCGGCCACCCGCTGGAGCTGGACCGCGTGCTGGGCTACGAAGCCAACTACGCCGGGACCAGCTTCGCCACGCTGGACAAGCGCGATGCCGGTTTCCGCTGGGGCAGCGACCTCGTCACCTTCTTCGCCGACAAGACCCAGCCGGGCAGCCTCGGTGCGGTCGGCTACGACGATGAAGGGGTGAAGACACAGCGCTGGGATCTGGTGCGCGATGGCGTGCTGGTCGATTACCAGGCGACCCGCGATGAGGCCCACATCCTTGGCCGCGACGCCTCGCATGGCTGCAGCTATGCCGATTCCTGGTCCAGCGTGCAGTTCCAACGCATGGCCAATGTCTCGCTGGCGCCGGGCAAGGCGCCGCTGAGCGTGGACGACATGATCAAGGACGTGGAGAACGGCATCTGGATCCACGGCCGCGGTTCCTATTCCATCGACCAGCAGCGCTACAACGCGCAGTTCGGCGGCCAGCTGTACTACCAGATCAAGGACGGGAAGATCGCCGGCATGGTCGAGGACGCGGCCTACCAGATCCGCACGCCGGAGTTCTGGAACGCCTGCACCGCGATCTGCGACCAGCGCGATTTCCGCCTCGGCGGTTCCTTCTTCGACGGCAAGGGCCAGCCCGCGCAGGTATCGGCGGTCTCGCACGGGTCGTCCACCACCCGCTTCAACGGCATCAACATCATCAACACCGCGCGCAGTCTCGGCGCCTGAGTCGTCCCATCCTTCGACGTGGAGAGCTGCCTTGCAGAGACGTGACTTCCTCGCCCTTACCGGGCTTACCGCGGGCGGCCTGATCGTGCCGTCGTTCTTCGGCAAGGCCATCGCCGCCGAGCAGCTGCAGTCCAGCCTGGACCTGGGGCTGAAGAAGCGCCTGGCCGACGCCGCGCTGCAGGCCGCTCGCAGCGCCGGTGCCACCTACTGCGATGTGCGCATCGGCCGCTACCTGCGGCAGTTCGTCATCACCCGCGAGGACAAGGTGCAGAACGTGGTGAACACCGAGTCCACCGGCGTCGGCATCCGCGTGATCGTCAACGGCGCCTGGGGCTTTGCTGCCACCAATGCGCTGGGCACCGCCGACGTGGCCCGTGCCGCGCAGCAGGCCGCTGCCATCGCCAAGGCCAACGCCGGCGTGCAGACCGCACCGGTGCAGCTGGCCAAGGCGCCGGGCGTGGGCGAAGTGAGCTGGCGCACGCCGATCCGCAAGAACGCCATGGACGTGCCGATCAAGGAAAAGGTCGACCTGCTGCTGGACGTCAACGCCGCCGCGATGGGCGCCGGTGCCAGCTTCGTCAATTCGATGCTGTTCCTGGTCAACGAGCAGAAGTACTTCGCCTCCACCGATGGCTCCTACATCGACCAGGACGTGCACCGCATCTGGGCGCCGATGACGGTCACCGCCATCGACAAGGCCAGCGGCAAGTTCCGCACCCGTGAAGGGCTGTCCGCACCGATGGGCCTGGGCTATGAGTACCTGGATGGCGCCGCCGCCGGCAAGGTGCTCACCCCCAATGGCGTGGTGAACTACGGCTCGTCCTACGACATGAAGGAAGATGCCATCGCTGCGGCGAAGCAGGCACAGGAGAAGCTGAAGGCACCGTCGGTGAAGCCGGGCAAGTACGACCTGGTCCTAGATCCGTCGCACACCTGGCTGACCATCCACGAATCGATCGGCCACCCGCTGGAACTGGACCGCGTGCTCGGCTACGAAGCCAACTACGCCGGCACCAGCTTCGCCACGCTGGACAAGCGCGAGCAGCACTTCCAGTACGGCAGCGAGCACGTCAACATTTTCGCCGACAAGACCCAGCCGGGCAGCCTCGGCGCGGTCGCGTACGACGATGAAGGCGTCAAGTGCAAGCGCTGGGACCTGATCAGCAACGGCAAGCTGGTGGATTACCAGACCATCCGCGACCAGGCCCACATCCTCGGCAAGACCGAGTCCGATGGCTGCTGCTACGCCGATTCCTGGTCCAGCGTGCAGTTCCAGCGCATGGCCAACGTATCGATGGCGCCGGGCAAGACCCCGCTCAGCGTTCCGGACATGATCAAGGACGTCGAGAACGGCATCTACATCATCGGCGACGGTTCGTTCTCCATCGACCAGCAGCGCTACAACGCGCAGTTCGGTGGCCAGCTGTTCTACGAGATCAAGAACGGCCAGATCACCCGCATGCTGGAGGACGTGGCCTACCAGATCCGCACGCCGGAGTTCTGGAACGCCTGCACCGCCGTGGCCGACGAACGCGACTACCGCCTGGGCGGTTCGTTCTTCGACGGCAAGGGCCAGCCGGGCCAGGTCTCGGCGGTCTCGCACGGTTCGTCCACCGCGCGCTTCAACGGCATCAACGTCATCAACACCGCACGCAGCCTCGGCTGACCGGTCAGGAGCCCTTACACCATGAGTATCTTCACCGAAGCCCAGGCCAAGGCCATCCTCGACAAGGTCATCGCCCTGTCCAAGGCCGATGAGTGCACCGCCGTGCTGGCCGGTTCCATCAGCGGCAACATCCGTTTCGCGCTGAACAACGTCTCCACCAGCGGCATCGTCGACAACACCGAGCTGGCCGTCACCGTGGCCTTCGGCAAGCGCGTGGGCACCGCCTCGATCAACGAGTTCGACGATGCCGCGCTGGAACGCGTGGTACGCCGCGCCGAGGACCTGGCCCGCCTGGCCCCGGAGAATCCGGAGTTCATGCCCGCCATCGGCAAGCAGAGCTACCGTCCCAGCCCGACCTTCAGCGAATCCACCGCCGCGATTGATCCGGCGTTCCGCGCCAAGGTCGCCGCCGATTCCATTGCGCCGTGCCGGGGCAACGGCCTGATCGCTGCTGGTTTCCTCGAAGATGGCCAGGGGTTCCAGGCCACCGCCAACAGCAACGGCAACTTCGCCTACCAGCGCACCACCAGCTTCGACTACACCTGCACCGTGCGTACCGAAGATGGCCGCGGTTCGGGCTGGGTCGGCCGCAACCTGAAGGATGCGGCGGACTTCAAGGCCGACCAGGACATCCGCATCGCCATGCGCAAGGCCACCGAATCGGCCGAAGCCAAAGCGCTGGAACCGGGCAAGTACACGGTGATCCTGGAGCCGGCGGCGGCCGCAGGCCTGATCAGCTTCATGATGAACTTCTTCAGCGCACGCTCGGCCGATGAAGGCCGCAGCTTCTTGTCGAAGAAGGGGGGCGGCAACAAGCTGGGCGAGCAGGTCTACGACCCGCGCGTGAGCATGTATGCCGACCCGTGGCATGCCGAGGCACCGGTGCTGCCGTGGGATGGCGAAGGCATGCCGCGCGAGCGCATGGCCATCATCGAGAACGGAAAGATCGCCAACCTGGACTACTCGCGCTTCTGGGCGCAGAAGCAGGGCAAGACCGCCAAGGCCACGCCGGGCAACCTGCTGATGAGCGGCGGCGACAAGAGCACGGCCGACCTGGTGCGCGGCACCCAGAAGGGCATCCTGGTCACCCGCACCTGGTACATCCGCATGGTCGACCCGCAGACCGTGCTGCTGACCGGCCTCACCCGCGATGGCACCTTCTACATCGAGAACGGCCAGATCAAGCACCCGGTGAAGAACTTCCGCTTCAACGAATCGCCGGTGATCATGCTCAACAACATCGAGGAACTGGGCCGGCCGGTGCGCGTGGCCGGTGATGAATCCAGCTTCGTGATGATGATCCCGCCGATGAAGCTGCGCGATTTCACCTTCACCTCGCTGTCCGACGCGGTCTGATGGATCGCCGGGCCTGCCTGCGCTGGCTGGCCGCTGCCGCTTCGGCGGCGGCGCTGCCCGCTTTCGCGCAGGCAGGCCCGCGCAGTTCGCGCTACGACTTCTGGTTCACCCGCCTGCAGTACGACTCCGGCGATTGGGACGTGGATGCGCGCATGCCGTCCAACCTGATCACCTCGCTGATCGACTACACCTCGCTGCGCGTGGACCCGCAGGAACACGTGGTGGCCCTGGCCGACCCGCGCATGCTGGAAGCGCCGTTCTGCTACCTGGCCGGGCACACGCTGGTGGAGTTCAATGCCGCCGAGCGGCAGAACTTCGTGCGTTACGTACGCAACGGCGGCTTCGTCTTCGTCGATGACTGCAACCACGACATCGACGGCCTGTTCGCCACCTCGTTCGAGGCGCAGATGGGCCGCCTGTTCGGGCCGAAAGCCCTGCAGAAGCTGCCCAACACCCATGCGCTGTACCGCAGCTTCTTCCGCTTTCCCGATGGCCCGCCCGCCACCGGCTTCGAGCTCAACGGCTGGGGCGACGACCTGGTGCACGACTACCTGAAGGGCATCGATGTCGATGGCCGCCTGGGCCTGCTCTACAGCAACAAGGACTACGGCTGCGAGTGGGACTACGACTGGCGCAACAAGCGTTTCCTTGCCGAAGACAACACCCGTTTCGGCGTCAACATCGTGATGTACGCGCTGAACAACTGACAGGACCTGCACGACCATGACCACCCCCGACCTCGATTCCCTGCTGCCGCGCCTGGATGAGCTGCGCGCGGCGCTCGCGCATGCGGTGGTCGGCCAGCACACGGTGGTCGAGCAGCTGCTGATCGGCCTGCTGGCCGGCGGCCACTGCCTGCTGGAAGGTGCGCCTGGCCTGGGCAAGACCCTGCTGGTGCGCTCGCTCGGGCAGGCGCTGGAGCTGCAGTTCCGGCGCGTGCAGTTCACTCCCGACCTGATGCCCAGCGACATCCTCGGCACCGAGCTGCTGGAAGAAGAGCACGGCACCGGCCATCGCCACTTCCGCTTCCAGCAGGGCCCGATCTTCACGAACCTGCTGCTGGCCGACGAACTGAACCGCACCCCGCCCAAGACCCAGGCCGCACTGCTGGAAGCGATGCAGGAACGCACGGTCAGCCACGCAGGCACCACGCGCGAACTGCCCGCGCCGTTCTTCGTGCTGGCCACGCAGAACCCGATCGAACAGGCCGGTACCTACCCGCTGCCGGAAGCGCAGCTGGACCGTTTCCTGCTGCACGTGCTGGTGGATTACCCGAGCGAAGACGAAGAGCGCCGCATCATCGAGCAGACCACGGGCGGCGCCACCGATGCCGTACCGAAAGTGATGGACGCCGAAGCGGTGATCGCGCTGCAGGCCGCCGTGCGCCAGGTGCATGTCAGCCCCGATGTGCTGGCCTGGATCACCCGCCTGGTGCGCGCCAGCCGTCCCGGCGACGGCGCACCGGCCGCCATCAACCAGTGGGTGAAGTGGGGCGCTGGCCCGCGCGCCGGGCAGTCGCTGGTGCTCGCGGCGAAGGCACGCGCGTTGCTGCAGGGCCGCTTCGCCGCCACCCGCGAGGATGTGCAGGCACTGGCTGCACCGGTGATGCGCCATCGCCTGCTGCTGTCCTTCGCCGCCGAAGCCGAACAGAAGCGGGCCGACGACGTGGTCGCCGCCCTGCTGCAGGCCGTGCCGTTCCCGGGTTGAAGCACACGTGAGCACCGGCACGCCGCTGACCCTGCCACCGGAACTGCGCGCGCGCCTGCGCACGCTGCGGCTGCGGCCGCGCCTGGCCAGTGGCGCAGGCGGCATCGGCCAGCACGCCAGCCGCAGCCGCGGTGCCGGCCTGGAGTTCGCGCAGTACCGCGCTTACGAGCCGGGTGACGAACTACGCCAGATCGACTGGAAGCTGTACGCCCGCTCGGACCGCTTCTTCGTGCGCGAATCCGAACGCGAGAGCCCGATCACCGTCTGGCTGCTGCTGGACGCCACCGCCTCGGCCGGCCAGGCCGACCGCGCGGCGCCGCAGCGCACCCGCCTGGACCACATGCGCGGGCTCGCCGCCTGCGTGGTCGAACTGGCCCTGCAGCAGGGTGATCGTTTCGGCCTGCTGGCGGTCAACGGCGATGGCCTGCAACTGGTACCGGCCGGCAACGGCGCACGCCAGCGTGATCGTGTGCACCTGCAGCTGCATGCCCTGCAGGCGCGCGGTGGCTGGCCGGCGGCCGACCGCCTGCGCCCGCTGTGGGAGCGCGTTCGCCCCGGCGATCTGCTGCTGGCCATCGGCGATGGCTTTGATGAGGCCAGCATCGTGCTGCTGGAACAGCTGGCCAGCGCACGCCGCGAGGTGATGCTGCTGCAGGTGCTGGGCGCCGACGAGCGTGATTTCCCGTTCGATGCCGGCCACCGCTTCCGCGATCCGGAAACCGGCGAGGAACTGCTGGGCGATGGCGCCGCGATCCGCGCCGACTACCTGCTGCGCTTCGCTGCCGCACACAGCGCCCTGCAGTCGCGCCTGCAGGCCAGCGGCATCGCCAGCGCCACCGGTTGGCTCGACCAGCCGTTGGACCAGCCACTGCAGGTGGTGTTCGGCCGCGGGGGCGGCGCATGACGCTGCTGTTCCCGCTGGGCCTGGCGGCGCTGGCCGCATGGCTGCTGCCACTGCTGATCCACCTGGCCCGGCGCCATCCGTATACGCCGCTGGATTTCGCCGCACTGCGCTGGCTGCGCGCGCAGGTCCGCCCGCGCCAGCGCATCCGTTTCGATGATTGGCCGCTGCTGCTGGTACGCCTGCTGTTGCTGGCTGCACTGGCGCTGCTGCTGGCGCGCCCGGCGCTGACCGGCAGCGCACCGCCCCCCGGCGCGTGGACGGTGGTGGCCCCCGGCCTGGATGCCCGCGCACTGCGCGGCAGCAGCGAAGCAGGCCACTGGCACTGGCTGGCGCCCGGCTTCCCGTCCGTCGACCAGCCGGCGCCCGGCGTGGCTGCGCCGCTGGCCAGCCTGCTGCGCGAGCTGGACGCGCAGCTGCCCACCGGCACCGCACTGACCGTGCATGTGCCCGACCCGCTGCCGGGCCTGGATGGCGCACGCCTGCAGCTGTCGCGACCCGTGCAGTGGCAGGCGCACCCTGCGGCCCCCGCCAGCACACAGGCCACCGTGGCCCCGCCACGCCTGCGCGTGCATGCCGACGCACCGGCCAGCGCGCGGCAATGGATCAGCGCCCTGCAGCGTGCGTGGAGCATCCAGCCTGCACCCGCCGAGCTGCCTGCCGAGACGCTGCCCGCACGCGGCGAGATTGCGGTGTGGAGCGGTACCGGTGCATTGCCGCCTGCCTGGCAGGCCTGGCTGCGCGACGGCGGCAGCGTCCTCACCGCGGCCGCACCTGCGCAGGGCGCCAGCGTGCGCCTGCGCACCGCCGAGGGCGCGCCGCTGCTGTGGCAGCAGCGCGTCGGCCAGGGCCGCCTGCTGTCGCTGCCCGGCGAGTGGGACGCCACCCACAACGCCGCGCTGCGTGATGCACGTTTGCCGCAGTCCCTGTTGATGGCCCTGCAACCGCCGCCGCCCGCGCGCGTGGCCGATGCGCAGGACCAGGCACCGCAGCAGGCGGTCCTGCCCGCCAGCGCTGCTGCACCGCGTGAACCCATGCCTTGGCTGTTGATGGCCATCGTGCTGCTGTTCGCGCTGGAACGCGGGATGGCCAGCCGCAGCGCGCGGAGGCCGGCATGACCTCGCTGCAACGCACCTGGCAACGCGCACGACGCCGCCGCGCCAGCATCACCCTGCTGCTCGGGCTGCCGTGGGCAATGGCCGCCACCGCGCTGGCCCTGCGGCTGGCCGGCTTCGATGCCGCCTGCATGGTCGCCATGCTGGCCCTGCTTGCCTGCGCGGGCGTGGCAGTGGCGCGGGCGCGGCAGATGGACCCGCGCTGGCTGCAGCGCCAGCTCGATGGTAGCGGCCGCAGCGAGGACAGCGCCGATCTACTGTTCGCCGATGTCGCCCGCCTCAACCCGTTGCAGCAGCGCCAGCGCGCGCATGTGCTGGCCACGCTGGAACGCACGATGCCGGACCTGCGACCGCGCTGGCCGCGCGTCGCACTGGCGCTGTGCTGGGCCGGCGGCCTGGCCATCGCCCTGCTCGCACTGGGCTGGCCGCGCAGCACGGGCATGCCAGCAGGCAGCAGTGCCACGGCAACGGCGCCCACTGCGGCCGCCGGCCCGCTGCAGCTGCAATCAACCCGCCTGCAGATCGATGCACCGGCCTACACCGGGCCGGCCACGCGCACCCAGAACGCGCTGGATGCCAAGGTGGCCGCGGACAGCCGGCTGTCGTGGTCACTGCGGTTCGACCGTGCGCCCAGCAGCGCATGGCTGCAGTTCCACGATGGTCGCCGGCTGCCGCTGCGCGAGCACGATGGCCATTGGCAGGCGCAGGACGTGGCCCGCACGCCGGTGCTGTACCGCGTGGTGAGCGAGCCGGCGCTGGCCAGCACCCGCCTGTACCGGCTGGATGTGGTGGCCGACCGCGCGCCCAGCGTGCGCGTGCTGGAGCCGGCCGCCAGCCTGGTGCTGGGCACGCCCGGGCAGCGGCAATGGACGCTGCGCTTCGAAGCCAGCGATGACTACGGCGTGGCCGCGCAGGCAAAGCTGTCGATCACCACCACCCAGGGCAGCGGCGAGAACATCACCTTCGTCCAGCGCAGCGTCACCCTCACCGGCAGCGGCGAGCCCACCACGCGACGCTTCGCCCACACGCTCGACCTGGCAGCGCTGGGCGCGCAGCCCGGCAACGATGTGATCGCCCAGCTGGAAGTGCGCGACAACCACGCCCCCAGCGCGCAGACCGGGCGCAGCAGCAGCGTGATCCTGCGCCTGCCGACCACCGAAGTCGCGCTCGGTGCGGAGCTGGAAGGGCGTATCAAGAAGACCCTGCCGGCGTATTTCCGCAGCCAGCGGCAGATCATCATCGATGCCGAAGCGCTGATCCGCCAACGCCGCAGCCTGGCCGCCGATGACTTCATCAAGCGCAGCGATGCGATCGGCGTCGACCAGCGCATCCTGCGCCTGCGCTACGGCCAGTTTCTGGGCGAAGAAAGCGAGGGCGCGCCACAGCCGCCCCCGACCAGCGACCTGCCCACCAGCGATACGCCCGCAGCCGATTCGCACGAACATGACGACGAACATCAGCACGCGCAGGACGATGGCCATGATGCGCATGGCCACGACCACGGCGGCACCGGCGGCAATGCCGGCACGCCGCCGGTGTTCGGCAGCGCCACCGACGTGCTGTCCGAGTACGGCCACACCCACGACCACGCCGAGGCCGCCACCCTGCTCGACCCGCAGACCCGCGCCACGCTGAAGGCCGCGCTGGACCAGATGTGGTCGGCCGAAGGCGAGCTGCGCCAGGGCCGGCCCGAGCAGGCGCTGCCGTTCGCCCACAAGGCGCTGGGCTTCATCAAGCAGGTGCAGCAGGCCGAGCGCATCTACCTGGCCCGCGTCGGCCCCGAACTGCCGCCCATCGACGAAGGCCGCCGCCTCGGCGGCGACCGCACGGGACTGGCCAGCCGCGAGCTGCCGCTGGCCGCACGCACAGCGCCGGACCCGGCCATCGTCGAGGCCTGGCAGCAGCTGGGCGACGGTGACGGCACGCCCGACCTGGACGCTTTGGCCGGCTGGCAGCAGCGCCATGCCGCCTTCCTGCCCGACGCCCTCGACCTGGCCGCCGCCATTGAACAGCTGCGCATCGAGCCGGATTGCAGCGACTGCCGCCAGCGCCTGCGCGCGCAGCTGTGGCGCGCCCTGCAGCGTCCGTTGCCGCAGGTGATGCGGCGCACCGCCACCGATGCAATGGGCCAGCGCTACCTCGATGCGCTGGAGGCACAGCCATGAACGCCCCTGCATTGAACCTGTGGCTGGCCGTGGCCCTGGCGGCGATCGTCGTCATCGCCAGCGCGCTGCAGCTGCGCGCGCCCACCGCGCATCGCGGCCGCCGCGCGGCACGCCTGGCGCTGCAGGCCATCACCGCCGTGATGCTGTATTTCTGCCTGCAGCCGCCCAGCCAGCAGCGGCCTGCGGGCGGTCTGGTCGTGCTCACTGCCGACGCCGCCGCTGCCGGCGCATTGCCTGCCAGTGATGGCCCGCTGCTGCTGTTGCCGGAAGCGGCGGATGTGCCGGGCGGCCAGCGCGTACCTGATCTGGCCACAGCGCTGCGCCAGCACCCGGCCTCCACGCTGACCCTGGTCGGCGCCGGCCTGGCCGCGCGTGACCGCGACACCGTGCTGCCGGCGCACGTGCAGTGGCAGGCGCCGCCTGCGTCGCGCGGCTGGATTGCGCTGCAGCCGCCGGCCGACGCAGCGCCCGGTGCGCGCTTCGAGGTGCACGCGCAGGCGCACGGCATCAGCGCTGGCCGCGCCGAACTGCTGGACCCGGCCGACACCGTGGTTGATCGCGCGGACCTGGCCGCCGATGGCCGCGTGCAGCTCAGTGGCATCGCCCGCGCGCCCGGCCGCAGCGTGTTCCATCTACGCCTGCTCGACGCGCAGTCGCACGTGCTGGACAGCGTGCCGGTGCCGCAGCAGACGCTGGCGGCGGCACCGCTGCGCCTGCTGGTGCGTGCCAGCGCGCCCGGGCCGGAACTGAAGTACCTGCGCCGCTGGGCCACCGATGCCGGCCTGCGCGTGCAGGTGCAGGCCGACACCGGCGCGGGCCTCAGCGTGGGCGATGGCGCGGTGCCGCTGGATGCCGCCGCGCTGGCGCGCAGCGATCTGCTGCTGCTGGACGAACGCAGCCTGGCAGGTTTGAGCGCGGGCCAGCTGACTGCAGTGCGCCAGGCACTGCGCGATGGCCTTGGTGTGCTGGTGCGCAGCGCCGGTGCACCCTCGGCCAGCGCGCGCCAGCGCCTGCGCGATCTCGGTCTGCCGGTGCAGGGCGATGGCAGCAGCCACGTGGCTGATCTGCCCGCCGATGGTGAGAGCACGATGCTTGCCGCGCGGCGTGGCCCGCTGGGCTCGACCACCCTGCCCAGCGCCGACGGCGAATCGGCCGACCGCAGCTCGCACAGCGCCGCCCTGCCCACGCTGGAGGTGCTGGCACTACAGCCCACCGATGGCAGCACGCTGCTGCACGACCGCGCGGGCAAGGCACTCGGTGGCTGGCGCAGCGTCGGCAAGGGCCGCATCGGCCTGCTGCCGGTCACCGACAGCTGGCGCTGGGTGCTGGCCGGTCGCGATGATCGCCACGGCGAACTCTGGAGCGGTGTGGTCGCCACGCTGGCACGCGCGCAGGCCAGCGCGGATGCACTGTGGTCAGCGCAGGCGATTGCCTGGGCCGGAGAGCGGCAGGCCCTGTGCGGCGTGCAGGCGCCGCTGCAGGCGTTCGATGCGAAGGGCGCGGGCGTGCCGCTGGTGGTCGATGGCGCGACAGCGTCGCTGCGCTGCGCCGGCTGGTGGCCGCGTGCCGCAGGCTGGCAACGCCTGCAGCATGGCGAGGCGACCGTCTGGCGCTATGTGTTCGACGCGGATGAGGCAGCGCTGCTGCATCGGCAGGCGATGATCGATGCAACCACGCAGGCGCTGGCAACAGCCACGCCTGCGGGTGCTGCGGCGATGCAGCCGGTGCCGGGCCCACGCTGGCCGTGGTGGCTGGCGTTCGTGCTGTGCGTGTCGCTGCTGTGGTGGCTGGAGCGGCGGCGCTGAGCCCCACCCACAAGGCATCCACGCATGGCGTGGATCTACTGATCCCGGCGGGGTCGGATCCCTTTCGCACGCGAAAGGGCTCTGACCCCATCCCTCACCGCGCCCCGGTACGCCGGTACACGCCGTCGAACCGCACGTTCATGCCACCGCATTCGCTGTTGTCGGACACCACCAGCACGTCGCCCAGTACCTGGGCGTGCACCGTGCAGCTGTCCTCGACGAAATCCACCTGGCTGCCACGCGGCGTCGCCTGCGCTTCCACCTGGCCCATGTTCGGGCCATACGGCCGCTGTTCCGGCGTGGGGTTGGCCGAGGGCCAGTAGGCATCACCTTCGACATGCAGCTGGCCGCCACGCACCGAGATGCGCAGGCCGTTGTCGCCATCCTTCCAGTCACCGGCCCAGTCCTGCAGCGACGGCGTTGCCACCGGCAACAGCTGCAGCTTGCTGCGGTCGACCCAACCGGCGCTGCCGCCCACCTTGTTTGGATAGAACGCGCAGCGGTACGCGCCCAGGTCACGGCCGGTCACCACGGTATCGCCGCTCACCACGTAGCTGCGCTGGCGGCAGGCCGGTTCGCCCTTGGCCGGGCAGCCGTCCATGTCGCCCAGCAGGTACAGGCGCTGCGTGCCCACCACCCTGGCCAGCGCGAAACCAGACTGCGCGGACGGGAACAGGCCGTTGCGGCAGGAGCCACCGTCGGCCAGGTCGCTGGCCGCCGCAGCCAGCGGGCTCAGCGTGGCAAGCAGGAGAAGGGAACGCAGCAGCATCCAGGCAGCCTCGAAAGGAAAGGCGGCAGGATAGCGCCTACTTCCCGGCCGGGGGATCGCAGCCTTCCTGCTGCTCGCAGAACTGCTGTGCACGGCGCTGCTGCTCAGCGGTCAGTTCCGGCGGTGGCCGTGCAATGGCGGACTGGATCTGGTCCGGGCCACCGGTCAGCTTGTTCAGGCCTTTGCCAGCGGCAGTCAGGCCTTTCACCACGCCCATCATGATGTAGCCACCGCCCATGCTCACCTGTTCGGGCGACGGCGGCTCGCTCCAGTCGCGGCTGAAACGGTTGTCACCGAACTTCACCGGGTTCTTGAAGCGGTACAGATCCAGCGGCTCGTCATCTTCGGGCTTGATCGCGCGCACTTCGCCGAGGGTGGTGACATCGCCCTGCGGCGGCGCAGGCAACGGCGATTGCGCAGCGGGCTCGACCACCGGCGTGGCCTGCTGCGCCTGCGCCGTGGCGGCCAGCATCATGCCGGCCAGAAGTGCTCCCTGCAGTTCCCGTCGTGCCACAGCCATCGCCCTGCCTGTTGCGTGCAATCCTCGAGGATACGCATCACGGCTTCAGATTTCGTTGCCTGCGCTGCCGGCATTCAGCCAGCGGTGTCGTGCCGCCGCACTGAATGATTCACTGCATCCCGGCACGCGGTCTCACACCCTGAGACCCATCTGTGGTGCCATGTGACCCCTCGCAAACCGTCCCGGCTTCACCTTCCATGGCCTACGAACTCGCCAAGCGCACTGCCGACGCCGAGCAGAAGCTCGCCACCCGCGACGGCCTGCCCGCACGCGATGGCGCCCTGCTCAGTGCGCGCCTGCAGCGCCGCTACCACGACCGCATCACCGGCAGCTTCGCCATTCCCGGCCGCGAGGGCCGCTATGCGCCGCTGCCCGGTTCGGTGCCGCCGGCCCTGGCTGCAGCGCTGAAGGCACGCGGCATCGAGCAGCTCTACAGCCACCAGGCGGAAGCGTGGGAGGCCAGCCAGCGCGGCGAGCACGTGGCCATTGTCACCCCCACCGCCAGCGGCAAGTCGCTGTGCTACACCCTGCCGGTGGTCAGCGCGGCCATGCAGGACAAGGCCAAGGCGCTGTACCTGTTCCCGACCAAGGCGCTGGCCCAGGACCAGGTGGCCGAGCTGCTGGAGCTCAACCGCGCCGGCGACCTCGGCGTGAAGGCCTTCACCTTCGATGGCGACACGCCGGGCGATGCCCGCCAGGCCATCCGCCTGCACGGCGACATCGTGGTCTCCAACCCGGACATGCTGCACCAGGCCATCCTGCCCCACCACACCAAGTGGGCGCAGTTCTTCGAGAACCTGCGCTACATCGTCATCGACGAAGTGCACACCTACCGCGGCGTGTTCGGCAGCCACGTCACCAACGTGCTGCGCCGGCTCAAGCGCATCTGCGCGTTCTACGGCGTGCAACCGCAGTTCATCCTGTGCTCGGCCACCATCGGCAACCCGCAGGCGCATGCCGAAGCACTGATCGAGGCGCCGGTCACCGCCATCACCGAATCCGGCGCGCCCAGCGGGCCCAAGCAGGTGCTGCTGTGGAACCCGCCGGTGATCAACCCGGACCTGGGCCTGCGTGCCTCGGCGCGATCACAGAGCAACCGCATCGCCCGCATCGCGATCAAGTCCGGGCTGAAGACGCTGGTGTTCGCGCAGACCCGGCTGATGGTGGAAGTGCTGACCAAGTACCTGAAGGACATCTTCGACCACGATCCGCGCAAGCCGCCGCGCATCCGCGCCTACCGCGGCGGTTACCTGCCCACCGAACGCCGCGAGACCGAGCGTGCGATGCGCGCGGGCAACATCGACGGCATCGTCAGCACCTCGGCGCTGGAACTGGGCGTGGACATCGGCAGCCTGGACGTGGTGATCCTCAACGGCTACCCCGGCAGCGTGGCCGCCACCTGGCAGCGCTTCGGCCGCGCCGGTCGCCGCCAGCAGCCCGCGCTGGGGGTGATGGTGGCCAGCTCGCAGCCGCTGGACCAGTACGTGGTGCGGCATCCGGATTTCTTCGCCGAGGCCTCGCCCGAACACGCGCGCATCGCACCGGACCAGCCGCTGATCCTGTTCGACCACATCCGCTGCGCGGCCTTCGAACTGCCGTTCCGGGTGGGTGATGGCTTCGGCCCGATCGATCCGGAAGTGTTCCTGGAGGCGCTGGCCGAGACCGAAGTCATCCATCGCGAAGGCGAGCGCTGGGAATGGATCGCCGACAGCTATCCGGCCAACGCGGTCAGCCTGCGCGCGGTGGCCGATGGCAACTTCGTGGTGGTCGACCGCAGCGACGGCCGCCAGCAGATCATCGCCGAGGTCGACTATTCCGCGGCCGCGCTCACCTTGTACGAGGGCGCGATCCACATGGTGCAGTCCACCCCATACCAGGTGGAAACGCTGGACTGGGAAGGCCGCAAGGCCTACGTCACGCGTACCCACGTGGACTACTACACCGACAGCATCGACTTCACCAAGCTCAAGGTGCTGGACCGCTTCGACGGCGGGGTGGCCGGCCGTGGCGACTCGCACCATGGCGAAGTCCACGTCGTGCGCCGCGTGGCCGGCTACAAGAAGATCCGCTACTACACGCACGAGAACATCGGCTACGGCCCGGTGAACCTGCCCGACCAGGAACTGCATACCACTGCGGTGTGGTGGCAGCTGCCGCAGGCATTGCTGCTGCGCGCGTTCGCCAGCAAGCAGGATGCGCTGGATGGTTTCCTCGGTGCCGCCTACGCACTGCACATCGTCGCCACCGTGGCGGTGATGGCCGATGCGCGCGACCTGCAGAAATCGGTCGGCAACGGCGACGGTTCCTGGTTCGCGATCGCCGACCAGACCGGTCGCGGCCAGCTGCGCGGCGGCGAGGGTGATCCGGGCATCGTCGAGCTGCTGCAGGAGTTCGTGCCGACGGTGTACCTGTACGACAACTTCCCCGGCGGCGTCGGCCTCAGCGAGCCGTTGTGGCAGCGCCAGGCCGAGCTGGTGCAGCGCGCGCGCGAACTGGTGCAGCGCTGCGACTGCAAGGCCGGCTGCCCGGCCTGCGTCGGCCCCGTGCTGGCCGCGCAGGAAGAAGATGAAACCTCGCCGCGTGCGCTGGCGCTGCGCGTGCTCGACCTGTTTGACGCCGAAGCCTGCCAGCACGTACGCGACGTGGTGGTGACCCCGCGCGACCCGATGGAGCTGCTGGCACCGTGAGCCTGAGCCTGGACAAGCTGCGCCTGCTGCGGAAGCAGGCCGGCGACCCGAAGGCGAGCGCCCCGGCCGCGCCCGAGCCGCCGCCCACGGCATCTGCTCCGGTAGCCGCCAACGACGCGCGGCAGCCCGCCGCCGAGCGCTCGGTGTTCGCCTGGGTCGAGCAGGAGATCCGCCACAAGCCGACCGGCGCGGCAGCACCTGCAGCGGCACCGCCCGCACTGCGGCGGCCGGAGGTAGGCGGCCTGCATCGGCTGCTCGGCCTGCGCACGCGCGGTAGCGCCGCCCCGGTGCGCGCCAGCGCGCAGGACCGGCGACTGCCCGGCGAAGAAATCGCACCGGGCCTGTTCCTGATCGAGTCGCTGCAGCCGCAGGCGATTCCCTCGCAGCCACTGTCACTGGATTTCGCGCGCCGCGATGGCGAACACGTGGCCGCGCACGACCTGCTGTTCTTCGATACCGAAACCACCGGCCTGGCCGGTGGCACCGGCACCCGCGCCTTCATGATCGGCGCGGCCGACTGGCATGCCTGCCCGCAGCGCGGCGAGGGCCTGCGCATCCGCCAGCTGCTGATGTCCACCATGGCCGCTGAAGACGCGATGCTGGCCACTTTCGCCAGCTGGCTGCAGCCGTCCACCGTGTTCTGCAGCTACAACGGCCGCAGCTACGATGCGCCGCTGCTGAAGGCGCGTTACCGGCTGGCCCGGCAGCGCTGCCCTATCACCGCGCTGGATCACGTCGACCTGCTCTATCCCACCCGCCGCCGTTATCGCGGCAGCTGGGAGAACTGCAAGCTGTCCACCATCGAGCGCCAGCTGCTGCGCGTGGTGCGCGAGGATGACCTGCCCGGTTCGGAAGCACCCGCGGCGTGGCTGCGCTACCTGCGCGGCGGCGATGCAGTGAACCTGCGCCGCGTGGCCGACCACAACCACCAGGACGTGGTGACCCTGGCCCTGCTGCTGCAGCGTCTGATCCGCGAGGAACAGCGCGAGCGCGAGACGCTGGCGCTGGTGCAGCCCTGAGCGCGCGCGGGTTCAGGCGGCGTTGACACCACTGGCACGCGCAGCGGCGACACTGCCCGCTGTCCCTTCACCGGAGCCGTGCCCATGCGCCGTACAACCCTGTTGCTGCTGGCCAGCATCCTGCCGCTCGCGGCCTGCAGCCATGCCGGTGCCAACAGCACCGCCGACACCGGCACCCTGCCGGCCAAGGGCGCCGAAGGCCCGCACGAATGCCGTCCGGAGGCACTGGAGGCCTTCACCGGCAAGACGGCCGACGAGGCCACGATCAAGAAGCTGGTGGCCGACAGCGGCGCGCGCAACGCACGCGTGGTGAAGCCGGGCATGGCGGTGACGATGGATTTCCGCCAGGACCGGGTTACCGTGCGCGTGGACGAGCAGAACCGCATCGAGCGCGCCAGCTGCGGTTGATGTTGCCGGGGCGGGGGCGGGCCCCCCCCCCGCGCCCGCGGAGTGGGGGG
>NZ_JACVTT010000093.1:0-17788 GCF_016624665.1 Stenotrophomonas sp. S39
ACTTGACTGTTAATCAGGGGGTCGTTGGTTCGAGTCCAACTTCGGGCGCCACCTTTGAAAACCCGCATCGCGAGATGCGGGTTTTTTTTGTGCGTTTGCCAAGGCACGCACATGCCCGGCGTGACGCAAAAAACAAAGGCCCGGGCAGTTGCCCGGGCCTTTGCAGGTGACGCGCCTTCGATTACTTGAAGGTGTACTTGGCGCCGACGGTGAAGTAACGGCCAATGGCGCCGCTGAAGTGCAGCGGGTTGTAGTTGACCGCACCGTAGGTGCTGGGGTCGAGCGGAGCGATGCGATCGAACACGTTCTGCACCGATGCGTTCAGTTCGAAGGCTTCGGTGATGTTCCAGCGGCCGGACAGATCGAAGGTGGTGAAGGAGGAAATCTTCTCCACCGGCGAACCATCTTCATAGAAGGCCAGGTAGTCGCCACCGCGGCGGTCCTTGTTCTCCATGCTGTCGATGTAGTTCACCACGCCGCTGACGCTCCACGGGCCCTGCTTCCAGGTGGTGCCGAAGTTGATCTTGTCCTGCGGCGTACCGATGCAGTTGGTCACGTCGCAGTTGCCGTGGGTGCCGACGTAATCGACGGTGGTGTCACCCTCGGTACGTTCGAACTTCAGGATGTGGCTCCACTGCAGGTCCATCTCCAGCTGGCCCGGACCGAGGTCGAAGGTCTGGCGCACGTCGGTGTCGATACCGCGGACACGCGAGGAGTTGGCGTTCACGTAGGCCGTGTTGACCGCCAGGATCGTGCCGCTGTTGAGCACGCCACCGATGTTATTGGAGTCACGCAGCACGTTGCCGGCGGCGATGGCGTCGGCGGTGCTGCCCTGCGCGATTTCGTTGGTGCGCTTGATTTCCCAGGCGTCAACGGTCATCGAGGTGCTGGAGGTCGGCTGCAGCACGATACCCACCGAGTAGCTCTTGGACTCTTCCGGCTTCAGGTCCTTGTTCGGGCGGGTGATGATCGCCACCGAGCGCGCGGTGCACTCGTTGGCCGGATCGATGCCGCAACGCACCGGATCGCGTGCGTTGGAGAAGGCGGCCAGGCCACCGTCACCGTTCTCGGCCGGGTTCGGCGCGCGGAAGCCTTCGGCGTAGCTGGCGCGCAGGGCGATCCAGTCGGCCGGGGTCCACTTCACACCCAGCTTCGGCGTGGCCTTGCCTTCACCGCTTTCGTACTTGTCGTAACGCACGGCGCCGGACAGTTCCAGCGATTCCAGCACCGGCGCGGACAGTTCGGCGTAGCCGGCGTACACGTTCTGGGTGCCGTCATAGGCCGAGTAGCCCAGGCCGATGATCTGGCCAGCGTCGGTGAACGTCTGCGGGGTCAGGCTGTTGCTGGTCCTGCGCCACTCGGTACCGAAGGCCAGGCCCAGCGGGCCGCCCTTCAGGTCCATCAGGCTGCGCGAGATGGTGAAGTCGAACATGTCCAGGCTGGACTTGGCACGGGCGCTGATGGTCGGGCTGATCGCATCGTAGACCGACTGCGGCGTCTGCGACGCGTTGTCGCCGATGCGCCAGGTGCCGTACGGGCAGGCCGGGTTGCCCAGCACGCAGCGCACGGCGTCGTAGTTCAGGAAGCCGGTGCGCTTGTTGACCAGGTCGGTGCCCGAATGCAGGTAGGCGGTGTCGTAGCTCCACTCACCCCAGTTGCCCTTGGCGCCCACCAGGAAACGGTTGAACTCATTGGTGTTGTCGGTCACGCGCGGGCCCACGTCCCAGGCGCTGTAGCGCAGGCGCGCAGCGTAGGGCAGCGGGTTGTCCGGGTGGCCGGCATACAGCATGGTTGCGCCCGGGCCGCTGTTGGCGTTGACCGGGCCGCCCGGGTAACCCCAGCCGCCGGACACGCCGGACGGCGTGTTGCTGAAGATGGTTTCCTTCTTCGAGTAGCCGATCTCGGTGTAGATCTCACCACCTTCACCGAAGGCGAAGCTGGCACGACCGAACACGTTGACGTACTTCTCTTCCGGGCTCAGGTCGCGGTACAGCTGTGCCGGATCCCACAGGCAACCCTGTGCCTGGGCGGTGGCATCGGTCTGGCCCGGGATGGTGCTCAGGCCCGCACAACCGGGCAGGGCGACCAGGTGGCCGGTGTTGTCGAACACCGAGCCGTTCGGGCCGGTGCCGCCGGCCGTGCCGCCGGACAGGTAGGCGCCACCCAGGAACTGCGCATCGGCGGCATCGTAGCCCCAGCGGCGGATGTCGCCGGTGCCGATCCACTTGCGGTTCTTGCGGTCGCTGATCTGGATGCGGTCGGTCTTGCCGACGTCCAGGCTGAAGAAGGCGTTCCAGCCATCGCTGGCGAGGTCGCCGGTACCGGCGGTCAGGGTGGCCTTCTTGGCATCGCCGTCGCCATCGCCGGACACGCCGTAGGAACCACGCAGGATCGCGCCCTGGAAGTCGCTGCGCAGGATGATGTTGACCACGCCGGCGATCGCGTCGGAACCGTAGATGGCCGAGGCGCCGTCCTTCAGCACTTCCACGCGCTCGACGGCGTCAAGCGGGATGGTGCTGAGGTCGGTGAACACCTTCTGGCCGTCGTCGGCCAGGCCGTAGGTCGCCATGCGGCGGCCGTTCAACAGCACCAGCGTCGAGCCGGCGCCCAGGCCGCGCAGCGAAATGCCCGCGCCGCCACCGGCGAAGCCGTTGCCGAAGGTCTTGGGAATGGAGCCGGCGCCGTCGGCGGTCAGCGTCTGCAGGTATTCGGCGACCGTGGTCTTGCCGGTGCGGTCGATTTCCTGGCGGGTCACCACCTGCACCGGGGACGGCGTTTCGGTGTTGGTGCGCGGGATGTTCGAACCGGTGACCGTGATGCGGTCAAGGTTGGTGGCCTGTTCCTGTGCGAAGGCAGAGGAGGAGACCGCGGCGCCGGCCAGCAGCAGGGTGCCGCCAGCGAGGATATGGGTGATGGAAGTTGCCAGGTGGTTTTGGCGGCGGCTGGCGGGCCGTTGGATCGGGTGTTTCACAGCTTCTCTCCTGACTGGAAAACTCGAGCATTGAGGGCTGTCACCCGGTGTGCCCCGGGGACGCATCAATCTAGGTTTCTGGCAGGTGACGACGGTGTGAAGTTTTACTGAATTCGTAACGATCTTTCGACCAAAGCGAAATGTTCTGGTGTGAACGACTATTGACGGGGTACAGGCGGCGCGTGTGGCCGGCCCGGCAGTGCGCCGGGCCGGCACGAGCCTTACTGCGGCAGGGAGAACTGCACCGGCACCATGCCGATGGCCGCTACCGCCTGGCCATCACGCTCGGCCGGCACGAAGCGCCAGTGGCGCAGGACCTGCTGCCGGGCCGCCTGGTCCAGGCTGCGCGAGCCACTGCTGCGCTCGATGCTGACATCCACCGGCTGGCCGCTGGGGTCCACCTCGACCCGCAGCAGGACGGTGCCCTGTTCGTGGTTGCGCAGGGCCTGCACCGGGTAGGCCGGCGGCGGGGCGCTGCGGTACTGCAGCTGCACCCTGGCCATCGGGGTGGAGGGCGCCACGCTCGGCACCGCCTGTACCGGTGCCGGTTCGGCGGCGGGCAGGATGATGCCCTGGGCTTCTTCCAGCGTTGCGGTCGGGGTGGGCAGGGGCGGGACGACCGTCGGCGTGGTCTTCGGCTTGGGGTCGACCTTCACCTGGACCAGCTCCGGCGGCACCGGGGTCGGCTCCGGCGGTTTCGGTTGCTCCTTGGGGATCAGCCTGACTTCGGTACTGTCGCGGGGAAGGGCGGTGATGGCCTGGTAGGTTGCCGGGATGAGCAGCAACAGGAAGGCCAGCAGGTGCAGGGCAATGGCCGCGCTCCAGGCGGCGACGCGGGCGGGATCGAACTGCAGCGGTACAACGGGATACGTACGAACCATGGTCCACCTCCATGCCAGTGACGAAGTCCTCAACGCACCAGGGCCGCCATCGGGGTTGCCGCACGCGGCTGGCAGTCAATCATTAGCGCCGGCGCCCGGCCACTGCCTAGAGGCAGGGTCACTGCCGTTGGGCTGGCCTTCATGAAGGGGTAGCGCCGGGCCATGCCCGGCGGGAGAAGACGCGCCGCTGCGTTCGCGGGGCACGGCCCCGCGCTACCCATGTGCCGGCACCGTGCGACCCATCTGCCGGTAGCGCCGGGCCATGCCCGGCGGGAGAAGACGCGCCGCTGCGCTCGCGGGGCATGGCCCCGCGCTACCCGGGCGCGCGCGATCAGCGGCCCAGTTCGAACACCACGTCCAGGTTCACCGACACGGTCGATTCACCGGGCGCGACCGGGGTGGCCTTGTCCATCGCCGCACCGGCGGCCATGGCCCGCATCATCGGCATCGGGCGGAAGCCGCCGTTGCTCTTCTCGGAAATGCTGACGATGCGGCGCACCTGCAGGCCCAGCGACGTCGCATAGGTCTGGGCGCGGGCCTGGGCCTTCTTCAGCGCGGCCAGGCGGGCTTCGTCATAGACCGGCTCGGGCTGGTCGATCTCGAACTGCGGGCCGTTGATCTGGTTGGCGCCCTGGGCGGCCAGGGCATCGAGCACCTTGCCCAGCTTGGCGATGTCGCGCACCTTCAGGCTGACCGTGTTGCTGGCCTGGTAGCCGGTGATCTTCGGCGCTTCGTTGTCGGCATAGCGGTACTGGGGGTTCAGGCTGACGCCGCTGGTCTGCACGTCGCGCTCGGCGATGCCGGCGGCCTTGATCGCGGCCAGCACCTTGTCCATCTGCTGGGCGTTCTGGCGCATGGCGCTGTTGCCGTCGGCGGCCTGGGTGACCACGCCGGCCGACAGGGTGGCCACGTCCGGCACGCGGGTGGCCTCGGCATTGGCCGAGATGTTCAGCAGGGTGCCTTCGGCCGCGGCGGCGATCGACGGCGACGACGGGGCGGCGTGGGCGGTCATCGAGGCTCCAAGAGCGAGGGACAGGGCGAGCAGCAGCGGGGTGACGGTGCGGCGCATGGGATCTCCTTGTTGTGGCGGTGAGGGTGGTGTCGTAGCGATGAACGCGCTGTGAGTCCGTTCGGGGTTTGAGGCGTGCCGGGCGGGGTTGCCGACGATTCAGGCAGCGCCCTCAGGTTATGCTGTGCCGATGCTCTATCTTGCTTCCCGCTCCCCCCGACGCAACCAGCTGCTGGCCCGACTCGGACGCCCCTTCCAGGCCCTCGACCTGGAGGTGCCCGAGGTGCGCGCGGCTGCCGAAAGCGCCGAACACTATGTATGCCGCGTGGCGGCCGACAAGGCGCGCGCCGGCCTGGCCGCGGTGCTGGCCAGCGACCCGCAGGCGCGGGTGCTGGGCTCGGATACCGAGGTCGTGCTCGACGGCGAGGTGTTCGGCAAGCCGGCCGATGCGGCCGACGCGCGGGCGATGCTGGCACGGCTGGCCGGGCGCACCCACCAGGTGATGACGGCCGTGGTGGTGGTGGGCGCTGGCGGGCTGGACAGTGAACTGGTCGTTTCCGAGGTCACCTTCGCCACGATCAGCGCGGCCGACATCGCCGCCTACGTGGCCACCGGCGAGCCGCTGGACAAGGCCGGTGCCTACGCCATCCAGGGAGGCGCCGAGCGCTGGATCGAACACCTTTCCGGCAGCTACTCCGGCGTGATGGGGTTGCCGCTGCTTCATACCGATCGTCTGCTGGCGCGCTGCGGCGTGCCGGCCCCCATTGCCGATGCCGCCAGGGAGGCTGCCGATGTCTGAGGAAATCCTGGTCAATGTGACCCCGCGCGAGACCCGGGTCGCGGTGATCGAGAACGGCATGCTGCAGGAGCTGCACATCGAACGCGGCTGGCGCCGCGGCGTGGTCGGCAACATCTACAAGGGCAAGGTGCAGCGGGTCATGCCCGGCATGCAGGCGGCCTTCGTCGAGGTGGGCCTGGAGCGCGCCGCGTTCCTGCACGCCAACGACGTGGTGCGGCCGGCCCCGGTGGCCAGCGCCGACACCGAGCACACCACCCTGCCGCCGCCGTCCAGCGTGCCCATCGTCGAGCTGCTGCGCGACGGCCAGGACATCGTGGTGCAGGTGGTGAAGGACCCGATCGGCACCAAGGGCGCCCGCCTGACCACCCAGATCAGCATTCCGTCCCGCTACATGGTGCTGCTGCCGCAGTCCAAGGTGGTGGGCGTGTCGGCGCGCATCGAGGATGAAAGCGAGCGCGCGCGGCTGAAGGCGCTGGTGACCGAGCTGTCGGCCCAGCATGGTGGCTATGGCTACATCGTGCGCACCAATGCCGAAGGGCAGCCGGCCGAGGCCATCGCCGAGGACGTGGCCTACCTGTCGCGCGTCTGGAACGTGGTCGAACGGCGGGGCCGCGAAGCCCCCTCGTGCAGCAACATCTATGAAGACCTGAGCCTGCCGCTGCGTTCGGTGCGCGATCTGATCCGCAAGGACGTGGACAAGGTGAAGGTCGACTCGAAGGAAACCTTCGCCCAGCTGCAGGCCTTCGTGGCCAAGTACATGCCGGTGCTGGCCGAGAAGCTGGAGCTGTATTCGGGCGACCGGCCGATCTTCGACATGTTCGGGGTGGAGGACGAGATCGGCCGCGCGCTGGACAAGCAGGTGCCGCTGAAGTCCGGCGGCTACCTGGTCATCGACCAGACCGAGGCGATGACCACCATCGACGTGAACACCGGCTCGTTCCTTGGCCAGCGCAACCTGGAAGAGACCGTGTTCCGCACCAACCTGGAGGCCGCGCAGGCGGTGGCCAGGCAGCTGCGGCTGCGCAACCTGGGCGGCATCATCATCATCGACTTCATCGACATGGATGACGCCGAGCACCGCCGCCAGGTGCTGCGCACGCTGGAAAAGGCTTTGGCCCGCGACCACGCCAAGACCACGGTGTACGACTTCTCGCCGCTGGGCCTGGTCGAGATGACCCGCAAGCGCACCGTGGAAAGCCTGGAACGGCAGTTGTCGGAGACCTGCCCGCAGTGCAGCGGGCGAGGCTCGATCAAGACCACCGAGACGGTGACCTACGAGATCTTCCGCGAGATCACCCGCGCGGTGCGCCAGTTCGAAGCGGCGCGCCTGCTGGTGATCGCCTCGACCAAGGTCGTGGCGCGCATCACCGACGAGGAGTCGGCGGCGGTGGCCGAGCTGGAGGAGTTCCTCGGCAAGAGCATCCGCTTCCAGGCCGATGAGCAGTACCTGCAGGAGCAGTTCGATGTTGTTCTGCTCTAAAGCATGCGGGCCGGGCATCGGTCGAGGCCGATGAGCGCGCCGCCGCGCCTGCGACTGCGAAGGATCCGCCGTCATCTCGTTGCTGCATGCGCGGTCGGTCTGGTCGTGCTGGCGCTGCTGGTGGGTACGCTCAGCCAGCTGCTGCCGTTGGCCGAGCGCCATCCCCAGGCGATTGCGGCCTGGCTGAGCGAGCGCGCCGGGCAACCGGTGCGCTTCGAACAACTGGACACCGCCTGGACCCGCCGTGGCCCGCTGCTGCAGCTCAAGGGCCTGCGCATCGGCGCCGGGCAGGGGCTGGCCATCGGCGAGGCCGAAGTACTGGTGTCGATGTACAGCGGCCTGCTGCCGGGCCGTTCGCTGACCGAACTGCGCCTGCGCGGCCTGGCCCTGGACCTGCAGCAGGCCAGCGATGGCCGCTGGTCGGTGCGAGGGCTGCCGCAATCCAGCAGCGGTGATCCGCTGGATGCGCTGCGCCGGCTGGGCGAACTGCAGGTGATCGGTGGCCGCCTGGGCGTGCATGCGCCCGGCCTGGGCGTGGATGCCACGCTGCCGCGCATCGACCTGCGCCTGCGCGTGGATGGCGACCGCCTGCGGGTGGGCGTGCGCGCCTGGGCGCAGACCGATGCGCTGCCGCTGACGGCGGTGCTGGACCTGGACCGCCGCCACGGCAACGGCCAGGCATGGCTGGGTGCCGACCCGGTCGATTTCCATGCGTGGTCGCCGCTGCTGGCGGCCGGCGGCGTGCGCCTGCGCGAGGGCAAGGGCGAACTCAACCTGTGGCTGGCCCTGCGCGATTTCGCGCCGGTGGCCCTGACCACCGATTCGGACCTGCGCGAGGTGCGCATCGATGGCGCGCCCCTGCCGGGGATGACCACGCCGGGCCTGCAGCTGCAGCGCGTGCAGGCCCGCCTGCGCTGGCAGCGCCAGGGCGACGGCTGGGCGCTGCAGGTGCCGCGCCTGCGCCTGCAGGCCGGGCCGGACCAGCAACAACTCGATGGCCTGCAGGTGCAGGTGGGCAAGCAGCTGCGGATCAGCAGCGGGGCGGTGCAGGCCGGTACCGCGCTGCGCGCGCTGGCCCTGAGCGACCGCCTGGAACCGGGCCTGCGGCGCTGGCTGTACCTGTCCAGGCCGCAACTGGACGTGCAGGCGCTGCAGTTGCAGGGCGAGCGCGACGGCCCGCTGTGGGCGCAGGGTGAGCTGCAGGCGCTGGGTTTTGCCAGCGTCGGCGATGCCCCCGGCGTTCGAGGCCTGGGCGGACGCTTCGAAGGTGATGCCGATGGTTTCAGCCTGCAGCTGAAGCCGCAGCAGGAACTGCAGTTCGACTGGCCGACCGGCTTCGGCGAGCGCCACGACCTGCACCTGGCCGGGCAGATCGTCGGCTGGCGCGATGAAGCCGGTGGCTGGCGCATCGGCACGCCCGCCATGCGCGTGGAGGGCACCAATTACGCGGCCGACGTGCGGGGCGGGGTCTGGTTCCAGGGCGATGGCACGCGGCCGTGGCTGCAGCTGGCTGCCAAGCTGGACGACGTGCCGATGACCGCCGCCAAGCGGTTCTGGATCCATTCGAAGATGAGCAAGGGCGCCACTGACTGGCTGGATGCCGCCCTGGTCGGCGGCCAGGTGCGCGGCGGCATCGGCCTGGTCAGCGGTGACCTGGACGACTGGCCGTTCGACAACAACGATGGCCGCTTCGAGGCCACCGGCCACATCAGCAACGGCGACATCCGCTTCCAGCACGACTGGCCGCTGATGGGCCAGGTCGACGCCGACATCGCCTTCATCGGCCCCGGTTTCCACATGCAGGGCCGTGGTGACCTGGCCGGCGTGGCGGTGCAGAAGTTCGAGGCCGGCATCGAGGATTTCGGCCATGCGCCGCTGTACGTGCGTGCCGACAGCCAGAGCGAGGCGGGGCGGCTGCTGGCGATGCTGCGGCAGAGTGGCCTGCACAAGGATTACGGCGATACCCTGGACAACCTCGTGGCCAGCGGACCGGCCAACGTGCACTTCGACCTGCTGCAGCCGCTGCACCACGACGAAAGCGGCGGGCACCTGCAGGGCACGGTGGACCTGGCCGGCGTGAAGCTGGTGGACAAGCGCTTCGATCTGGAATTCGACGCCATGCAGGGCCAGGCGCGTTACGGCAGCGGTGGTTTCGCCGCCGAGGACCTGGCGGTGCGGCACCTGGGCCAGGACGGCCGCCTGAGCCTGCGCGCCGGCGGCTACGTGCGCGATCCCGCGCGGGCCTTTGAATCGGAACTGGCCGCACGCCTGGATGCCAAGGTGCTGATCGACCGTGCGCCGGAAATGGCCTGGTTGAAACCCTATCTCGAGGGCACCTCGGCCTGGACCATTGCGGTCAACCTGCCCAAGGTGGCACCCGGTGCGCCGGCCCCGACGAGCGAACTGCGCCTGCATTCGGACCTGGTGGGCACCCGCCTGGACCTGCCGGCGCCGCTGGACAAGCCGGCCGCCGATGCGCTGGCGACCACGGTGTCGGCGCAGCTGCCGATGGGCGATGGCCGCATCGACGTGGCCTTCGGCCAGCGTCTGGCGCTGGCGGCGCGCACCCACAACAACCAGACCGGCGTGCAGGTGACGATGGGCAGCGACCGCGTCGACCGCGATCCGCCGCCCAGCGGGCTGGCCATCAACGGCCGCAGCCCGACCCTGGACGCGCTGGAATGGATCGGCCTGGCGCGTGGCGCCGGTGGCGATGGCGACCCGATGCCGCTGCGCGCGGTGGACGTGCAGGTCGGCAGGCTGATGCTGATCGGCGGCATCTTCGAACAGACCCGCCTGCAGCTGCGGCCGGGCGCGCAGGCGCTGGACGTGCGCCTGGACGGCCCGTCGCTGGCCGGTCGCCTGAGCGTCCCCAATGCCGATGGCGGCACCATCAGCGGCCAGCTCGACCGTGTGCACTGGCAGTCCTCGCCGGCAGCGCCCGGGGCGGACACTGCCGCGGCACCGGCGCGGCCGCAGACCGGTGCCGATGACATGGACCCGGCCAAGCTGCCGCCGTTCGCACTGGACATCGCCGACCTGACATTCGGCAAGGTGGTGCTGGGCCAGGCCGTGCTGCGCACGCGCCCGCTGGGCAACGGCCTGAACGTGGACACCCTGCGCTTCCGCGCGCCGGACCAGGAGATCGACATCACCGGCCGCTGGCTGGGCAAGGGCGAGGGCGCACGCACCGAACTGACCGCAAAGGTGCGTAGCCAGGACCTGGGCGGGCTGATGCAGAACCTGGATTACGCCGGCCAGCTGCGCGGCGGCTCCGGCCAGGCGCAGCTGCAGGCCGCGTGGGCCGGTGGGCCGTCCGATTTCCAGCTGGGCAACCTGCAGGGCACGCTCGACATCGACGCACGCAATGGCCAGCTGCTGGAACTGGATCCCGGTGCCGGCCGCGTGCTGGGCCTGCTCAGCGTGGCCCAGCTGCCGCGTCGCCTGATGTTCGATTTCCGCGATTTCTTCTCCAAGGGCTTTGCGTTCAACCACATTGAAGGCGGCATGCAGTTCGCCGATGGCATGGCGCGCACGGACAAGGTGCTGATCGAAGGCCCGGCGGCCAACATCACCATCCGCGGCCAGACCGACCTGCGCCAGCAGCAGTTCGACCAGACCATCGACGTCAACCCGCGCGCCGGCAACCTGCTGACCGTGGTCGGCGCGGTGGCCGGCGGGCCGGTGGGCGCCGCGCTGGGTGCGGCCACCAATGCGGTATTGTCCAAGCCACTGGGCGAGATCGGCGCCCGCACCTACCGGGTCACCGGCCCGTGGAAGGAGCCCAAGGTGGAGGTGATCGAACGCAGCCGCGACCGCCCCCCGGCCCCGCCGCGCACGCCTGCACCGGCCCCGGCGGTGCCGCCGCCCGTCACCGACCTGCCGCGCCCGCGCTGAGCGTCGCGGCCCCTGTTCATCCGGCGGCCTTGCCTGGCCGCCTCCAGACCCCCAGATCGAGACCATGACTGATAACGCACTGACGCTTGCCCAGGACCGCCTGTTGCGCCCCGGTGGCCTGGACACCGCTGGCCTGGAGCGCACCTTCGGCCAGCTGCTCGGCCCCGGCGTGGACTTCGGCGACCTGTATTTCCAGCATGCCCGGCGCGAAAGCTGGAGCGTGGAAGACGGCATCGTCAAGGACGGCGCCCATTCGATCGAGCAGGGCGTGGGCGTGCGCGCCATCGCCGGCGAGAAGACCGGCTTCGCCTATTCCGATGACATCCATGCCGATGCGCTGCTGACCGCTGCGCAGTCGGCCCGCGCGATCTCCCGCGAAGGCGGCGCCCAGGCCGGGCGTTCGCTGCTGCGTGGCAACGCGCGCGCGCTGTACCCGACGCTGGACCCGATCGACAGCCTGGGCAACGAGGCCAAGGTCGAGGTGCTCAAGCGCCTGGACGGCTACCTGCGCGCCGCCGACCCGCGGGTGAAGCAGGTGATGGTGAGCCTGTCCGGTGGCGTGGATACCGTGCTGGTGGCCCGCACCGACGGCGTGCTGGGCGCCGACGTGCGCCCGCTGGTGCGCCTGAACGTGCAGGTGATCGTCGAGCAGAACGGCCGCCGTGAATCGGGCTACGCCGGCGGCGGTGGCCGCTATGGGTATGCCGAACTGTTCGCCGACGGCCGCCCCGAGGCCTTTGCCCGCGAGGCCCTGCGCCAGGCGCTGGTGAACCTGGAAGCCGTACCGGCCCCGGCCGGGGTGATGCCGGTGGTGCTCGGCCCGGGCTGGCCCGGCGTGCTGCTGCATGAAGCGGTGGGCCATGGCCTGGAAGGCGACTTCAACCGCAAGGGCACCAGCGTCTACGCCGGCCGCATCGGCGAGCGCGTGGCCGCCCCGGGCGTGACCATCGTCGATGACGGCACCCTGGACGGGCGTCGCGGTTCGCTCAACATCGATGACGAGGGCCACCCGAGCCAGTGCACCACGCTGATCGAGGACGGCATCCTGGTCGGCTACATGCAGGACAGCCTCAACGCGCGCCTGATGGGCGTGGCCCCCACCGGCAACGGCCGTCGCGAGTCGTTCGCGCACCTGACCATGCCGCGCATGACCAACACCTACATGCGTGCCGGCCAGCACGACCCGCAGGAAATGATCCGTTCGGTGAAGAAGGGCCTGTACGCGGTCAACTTCGGCGGCGGCCAGGTCGACATCACCAGTGGCAAGTACGTGTTCTCGGCCACCGAGGCCTACCTGATCGAGGATGGCCGGATCACCGCGCCGGTGAAGGGCGCAACCCTGATCGGTAACGGCCCGGAAACCATGCAGAAGGTGCGCATGGTCGGCAACGACCTGGCCCTGGACGAGGGTGTCGGTATCTGCGGCAAGGACGGCCAGAGTGTCCCGGTGGGTGTCGGCCAGCCCTCGCTGCTGATCGAAGGCATCACTGTCGGCGGTACCCAGGCCTGAGCCGGGCGATGGCCAGCGCCACCGCCCGGGCCGGCGGGGACTCAGTCCTCGTCGGCTTCGTCGGTCTCGACGTCGTCGGCTTCATCGGCCGTGGCCTTCAGGCCCAGCGCGGCCGGCAGCATCAGCGTGCGCAGCACCTGGAAGATCTCGCGGTAGGCGCGCGGCGGCTTGTTCTTCGCCTTCTCGGCCTGCGCGTTGCGCACCAGGGTGCGCAGCTGCTGGCGGTCGGCCTGCGGGTAATCGTCAAGCAGCGCGCCCAGCGCCTTGTCGCCGTCGTTCAGCAGGCGCTCGCGCCAGTCTTCGGCGCGGTGCATCATCGCCACTTCGCGGCGGCCGGTTTCACTGTTGGCGTCCAGCGCGTCGCGGATCGCGTCCAGCGTGGCGTCTTCTTCGCGGCGCATGTGCTTGGCCAGGAACGCCAGCTGCCGCTTGTGGGCGATGTGGGCGGTGATCCGCTTGCACTCGGCGATATGCGGCAGCAGGTCTTCCGGCACCGGCAGGCGCGCCAGCTGGGCCGGGGTCAGCGACACCAGTTTTTCGCCCAGGGCCAGGACATCGAGCGCGTCGCGCCGGTTCTGGCTGCGGCTCTTGTCGTGGAATTCACCGGTTTCTTCGTCGCGTCCGCGCATCGTCCCTACCTGATCTCAAAAAAAGTCGCCCGGCGTGATGCCGGGCCCAACCCGCACAGGATAAAGCATTGAACGTGATCGCCCCTGAAGTGGCCGTCGGCGACGACAGCCCGGCCCGTCTGGAACGCCTGGCCGACCTTTCCCAGCAGCTGCTGGAGCGCGCCCGCGCGCTGGGCGCCAGCCAGGCCGAAGTCAGCTGCAGCGAAGACCGCGGGATGGAAGTGAACGTCCGTCTCGGCGAGGTCGAGACGGTGCAGTCCACCCGCGACCGCGGCATTGCCGTGACCGTGTACTTCGGCCAGCGCAAGGGCAGTGCCAGCACCGCCGACCTGAACGAGGCGAGCCTTGCGGCCACCGTCGAACAGGCCTGCGCGATCGCCCGCCATACCGAGGACGACCCGGCCGCCGGTCTGGCCGACGCCGCGCTGATGGCCCGTGACTTCCCCGATCTGGACAGCTGGCACCCCTGGGCGCTGCAGGCCGACGAGGCGGTGGACCTGGCCCTGGCCTGCGAGGCAGCCGGCCGCGAGGCCGATCCGCGCATCAGCAATTCCGACGGCGCCTCGGTGTCGAGCATGCAGAGTGTCTCGGTCTACGCCAATTCGCACGGCTTCATCGGCCGTGAGCGAGGCACCCACCATTCGGTCGGCTGCGCCCTGATCGCCGGCAGCGGCGATGGCATGCAGCGCGACGGCTGGTACACCGGCGGCCTGGCCCGCCAGGACCTGGAGGCGGCCGACAGCGTGGGCCGCCGCGCCGCCGAGCGCACCGTGTCGCGGCTGCAGCCGCGCTCGCTGCCGACCGGCAGCATGCCGGTGCTGTTCTCCCCGGAGGTGGCCCGCAGCCTGGTCGGCCACCTGCTGTCGGCGGTGTCCGGTGGCGCCCTGTACCGCCAGGCCAGCTTCCTGCTGGACAGCGTGGGCCAGCAGCTGTTCCCGGACTGGATGCAGATCGAGGAACTGCCGCACCTGCGCCGGGGCCTGCGCTCGGCCGCCTTCGACGGCGACGGCGTGGCGACCCGGGCCTCGGCCCTGGTGCGCGATGGCGTGCTGCAGCGCTACGTGCTGGGCAGCTATTCGGCGCGCAAGCTGGGCCTGCAGACCACGGCCAACGCCGGCGGCGTGCACAACCTGCAGCTGGCCGCCAACGCCGGTTCGCTGCAGGAGATCGCGCGGCAGATGGGCCAAGGCCTGCTGGTGACCGAGCTGATGGGGCAGGGCGTGAACGGGGTGACCGGCGATTACTCGCGGGGCGCCGGTGGCTTCAAGGTAGAAAACGGGGAGATCCAGTATCCGGTCGACGGCATCACCATCGCCGGCAACCTGCGGGAGATGTTCACCGCCATCGAGGCCGTCGGCAGCGATGTCGACCCGCGCTCGCACATCCGTACCGGCTCGATCCTGGTCGGGCGGATGACCATCGCCGGTAATGATTGATGCCATTGATGGCGTAAGCTATGGCCGCCTGACGCGATCGGCCTGCTGCCGGTCGGTCAAGACCACCCAAAAACAAGGAGTTTTGTCGTGAGCGATTTCGAAAACGTGCCGGCCGCGTCCAGCGTGCCGAGCGACCAGCGCACCATGGCGCTGGCCGCGCACCTGCTGGGCATCTTCACCGGTTTCATCGGCGCCCTGATCATCTGGCTCATCAACAAGGATGATGCGGGCAAGGGCTTCGTGACCGACCAGTCCAAGGAAGCGCTGAACTTCCAGATCACCGTTGCCATCGCCGTGCTGGTCTGCGTGATCCTCAGCTTCGTCATCATCGGCGCCATCCTGATGCCGATCGTGTACGTGGCCAACCTGGTCCTGTGCATCATCGCCGCAGTGAAGGCCAACAACGGCGAAACCTACCGTTACCCGTTCACCCTGCGCCTGATCAAGTAAGATCCGCCGCACGTGGACGCGAAAACGCCCGGCAGTGCCGGGCGTTTTTGTGTGCGTCGCCGGTAGCGCCGGGCCACGCCCGGCGAGCGCAAAGCGCGGCTGCTTCAGCGAGCGCGATCAATGATCCCGTTCCACCGCCAGGGTCGCCAGCGCACGCAGTGCGTCTGCCTCTTCGCCATGGCTGGCCAGCACCGACTGCATGCGTGCAGCCAGCTCGCGCAGGTGCGCCTTGGCGCCATCCATGCCCAGCAGTGCCGGGAACGTGCTCTTGTCCTGCGCCTGGTCCTTGCCGGCGGTCTTGCCGAGCTGTTCGGAACTGGCTTCGACATCGAGGATGTCATCACGCACCTGGAAGGCCAGGCCGAGCGCGTCGGCGAAGTCATCCAGCTGGGCCAGCTGCGCGTCGGGAGCGTGGCCGCACAGCGCACCCATGCGTACCGCCGCGCGGATCAGCGCACCGGTCTTCAGGGCATGCATGCGGGTGAGCGCGGCCAGCGACTGCTGCTGGCCGGTGGCATCGATATCCAGCGCCTGGCCGCCGCACATGCCGGACGCACCGGACGCGTGGGCCAGGGTCTGCAGGCAGGCCACGCGCAGGCTGGCCGCCAGCGGTGCATCGGCCAGCAGGCCGAAGGCGCGTGCCTGCAGGGCATCGCCGGCGAGGATCGCAGTGGCCTCGTCGAAGGCGATGTGGGTGGTGGGCTTGCCACGACGCAGTGCGTCGTCGTCCATCGCCGGCAGGTCGTCATGCACCAGCGAGTACGCGTGGATCATTTCCACCGCCATGGCGGCGGCATCGAGCTGGTCCAGCGGAGCGCCGAACAGCTGGCCGCTGGCATACACCAGCAGCGGGCGCATGCGCTTGCCACCGCCCAGTACCGAATAGCGCATCGCCTGGTGCAGGCGTTGCGGGGCATCGGCCGGCGAGGGCAGGGCGGCGTCGAGCTGGCTTTCGATACGGTCGCGCCAGCGTGCGAACTGCGCTTCAGCCGTCATGGCTGGGCGGATCGAAGGGTTCTGCGGTTTCGGGCTGGGCCGGATCGCTGAGCAGGCGCACGCGCAGCTCGGCCTGCTCCAGCGCCTGCTGGCACTGGCGGTACAGGCCGACGCCGCGTTCGTAAGCACTGAGCGAAGCTTCCAGGCTCAGCTCGCCGGTTTCCATCTGCTCCACCAGGTGTTCCAGCGATTCAAGCGACTGCTCGAACTGGGCGACGGGGGAGGCGTTTTCGGGGGACTTCTTGGCCATGCGACAAGTGTGGACGGCAGCCGCGCGGGGGTCAATTCACCAGCCGCCGGGGCGCCACTGCAGCTGTGCGTCGTGGGCCAGCAGCCACGCCTGCAGCGGCGCGGAAACGACCACGTCGGCAGCGGCCAGCAGCTGCCCGCCGTCGAACAGCAGTGGCAGCTGCGCGCGCCGCCAGGGCGCGAGGTGTTCGCGCTGCAGGCAGTCCTTCAGCGCGTGTGAATGGGTACGGCCGGGCAGCAGGATGCGCTCGCCGCCCTGCCGCGCACGCACCTGCAGGGGCCGCTCGAATGCCTCGCAGCCCAGCAGGCGCAGCTGGCCGCCATCGGGCAGCGGGAGCGATGCGCGGCCATCCCACGCGGCCTGCCAGTCCGCCGGCAGCGCGGGCAGCAGCGCCGGCAGCAGATAGGCGTGGCCACGCCATTGCTGGATGGCGTGGTCCTGCCAGCGCACTTGCGCCTGGCGATCGCTGGGCGCGTCCAGCAGTTCCTGCTGCAGCTGCCGTAGCACCGTGGCAGGCAATGGCGCGGCGCCATGCGCGCGCACCCAGGCACGCAGCACGCGGGCACCACGCGCCGGTGACACCTGGCGCAGCAGTTCCAGTGACAGCACGCGTGGCGCCACTTCCAGGTGGGCGATCAGTTCCGCATCTTCCTCGTCCAGCAACGTGCGGGTCTGCGCGCAGTGCGCGGCACTGCCGGCCAGGGCCGTGGCCGCATGCGGCCAGCGCTGGCGCAGCAACGGAAGGACGTGCAGGCGCAGGAAGTTGCGATCGGCATGGTCCTCGCCGTTGCTGGGGTCTTCGATCCAGCGCAGGGCGTGGTGATGGGCATAGTCGCGCAGCGCGCTGCGCGCGGTGTGCAGCAGCGGCCGCCACAGGCGGTGGCCGTGCAGGAGGCTGTCTTCGGCCATCGCGGCCAGGCCATCGATGCCGGAGCCGCGCAGTGCGCGCAGCAGGAAGGTTTCGGCCTGGTCATCCTGGTGCTGGGCCAGGGCCAGCGTTTCGCCTTCGCGCAGTTCAGCGGCGAACGCCGCGCGCCGCGCCTGGCGGGCCGCGGCTTCCAGGCCCAGGCCCGCGCCGGTATCGACCTGCACGCGGTGCACGGCCAGCGCGATGCCCATGGCATCACACTGCTTCTGGCAGTGCTGCACCCAGTCATCGGCGCTGGCCTGCAGGCCGTGATGCACGTGTACCGCCCTCAGCGGCGTGCCGCTGGCCTGTGCGCTTCGTTGCAGCCAGTGCAGCAGCACGGTCGAATCCAGCCCGCCGCTGTAGGCGACCAGCAGGGGGGATTCCAGCGTGACGAGCGTGGGGAAGGTACTCACGGCGGGAAGTATAAGGGGGGGGCTGGCAGGGCTGCGCCCTGCACCCGCCGAAGCAACAGCAACAGCAACAGCGGGCTATCCGTGGGATGGCGGGGTGGGTCCGGCTGAGGGGGACGCCGTAAACCCATCCATGAAGTGACCCCCTGAAGTTGGACGG
>NZ_JACVTT010000094.1:0-17436 GCF_016624665.1 Stenotrophomonas sp. S39
GTGCCGACCATTGGTCGGCACGGGGTCGGATCGCGGTTGGTGGTGGGTGGCCCCCGGTGGGGGGCCCCGGGGGGGGGGGGGGGGGGTGGGGGGCGCGCCGGGGGGGGCCCCACGGGGGCGGATCAACCGACTTCGTACAACTCCAGCGGCAGGTCGTCAGGGTCGGCGAAGAAGGTGAAGCGGGCGCCGGTGTACTCGTCCACGCGGATCGGTTCGCAGGCTACGCCATGCTCGGCCAGGCGCTGGATGAACGGTTCCAGCGCCGCCACCCGGAAGGCCAGGTGGCGCAGGCCCTGGGCCTCGGGGCGGCTGGGCCGGGGCGGCGGTGCGGGGAAGGAGAACAGCTCCAGCTGGCCGCCGTCGGGCAGGGCCAGGTCCAGCTTCCACGAGTCGCGCGCGGCACGGTGGTTCTCGGCCAGCACGCGCAGGCCGAGGATGCGCACGTAGAAATCCTTCGAACGTGCGTAATCGCTGCAGATGACGGCGGCATGGTGGATGCCCAGCAGGCCGCCGGTCGCTGCGCGGGTCATGGCGTTGCCGTGGCCGGTGCCGTCGCGGCGGGCTGGTCAAGCCAGCGGTCCACCTTGCGCTCCAGCACGTCCAGCGGCATCGAGCCGTCCTTCAGCACTTCGGCGTGGAAGCGACGCAGGTCGAAGGCCGCGCCCTGGCGCGCTCGGGCCTTGTCACGCAGGGCCAGGATGCGACTCAGGCCCGCCACGTTGGACAGCGCCTGGCCCGGCTGGGCCATGATCCGTTCGACTTCCGCGTTGGCGTCGTCCTCGCTCATGTCCACGGCCTTCTGCAGGTAGTTCACCGCCTGCTGCTTGCTCCAGCCCTGCGAGTGCACGCCGGTGTCGGCCACCACGCGGGCCGCGCGCAGCAGGCGCGAGTACAGGTAGCCGATACGGTCGTAGGGATCGGTGTAGACGCCCAGTTCCTCGCCGAGGGTTTCGGCATACAGGCCCCAGCCTTCGACGAAGGCAAGGTCGCCGCCCAGGCGGCGGAAGCGCGGCAGCTTGGCCAGTTCCTGCTGCAGGGCCAGCTGCACGTGGTGGCCGGGGATGGCTTCATGCAGGTACTGCACCGGCACGCTCCAGCGCTTGCGGCTGGGCAGGTCGCGGGTGTTGACGTAGAGCACGCCCGGTTGTCCCGGCTGGCCGGGCTGGTAGGCGGCGGCAGCGGCGGTCAGTGCACGGTCCGGCTCGACCGCGCGTACTTCCAGGCGGTCCTTCGGCAGGGTGTCCAGCACCTGCGGCAGGCGCGCATCCACCTGCTGCTGCAGCTGGCGGTAGCGATTGATCAGCGCGTTGGCATCGCCGTACTGGAACTGGCGGTCGGTGCGCATGTTCTTCAGCAGCTTGGCCTGCGAGCCGCGCAGCTTGTTGTCCTTCATCACCGCAGCGATCTGCGCGCTCAGTTCCTGTACGCGCTGCTCGCCCAGCGCATGCAGCTGGGCGGCGGTCTGGTCGCTGGCGGTGGTCTGCACGATCAGGTTGGCGTACCAGCCCTGGCCGTCGGGCAGGGCGCCCAGGCCGCTGCTGCTGCGGGTGGCCGGCAGGTATTCGGTGGCGATGAAACCGCGCAGGGCGCGGTAGGACGGCATGATGCGCAGCTCGATCATGCGCTTGTACTCGGCGCTGATGCGCGCTTTTTCCTCGGCCGGAATGTCGCTCGGCATGGTCCTGATCGGCGACCAGAAGATGCTTTCCTCGGCGGTCGGGGTGATCACCGCGTCCAGCTGCGGCAGCACCTTCTCCATCAGGTCGCGCGGCTGCACCACGCCGGCCTTCATGCCCTGGCGCATGTTGTCGATGGCCTGGTTGAACAGGTCGGGGATGCCCAGCGAGCGGCGCGACCAGGTGTCGTAATCCTTGACCGTGTTGAACGGCTGCGCGCCTGCGCCGGCGCCGAGGATCGCCATGATGCTGCCGATGTTGTAGTACTGGCTGATCGGCATCATCCAGCTCGGGTAGCGCTCGGCCGCCAGCGAGGCGCGCGCATCGCGCACGAAGATTTCGTAGCTGAGCAGGTCCTGGCCCTGCAGGCCGTCACTGCCGACCTTCTCGACCTTGCCCAGCCATTCGGTGGTGAAATCGTGTGACTGCTGGCGCCATGCGGCCGACAGGATGTTGGGCAGCTGGTCGTTGTAGCGGGCGTCGCCCTGGAAGGTGGCCTGCAGCGGGTTCAACCGCATCGAGGCGTCCCAGTATTCGTCGTACAGGCGCTCCAGCTGCACCTGCCTGGGCACGGCGCGGGCCGGTGCCACCGGGCGCGCGGCGGCGCGGCGCGTGGAGCTGCCGCGTGCCGGGGTGGCGCGCGCGGGCTTGGCCTTCGGCTTGGCGGCCTGCCGGGTCTGCGCGGCGGCGGGGCGGCTGGCCTTCTTCTTCGCTGCCTCTGCCGATGGCACGGCACTGAACAGGAACAACGCGGCGATGGCGGCGGCCAGGGCGCGGGTGGGATACGGCATCAGGAGCTTCCGTGGAACACAGACCGTGGAGCTTGCACGATCCGGGCGCGTACGGCCAGCGTGAACGCGCAGTCAGCTTGTCGTCGCTGGGGCTTCAGTCAGCCGCAGCGGCAGCGCGCAGCTGAGCGGCACGTGGCTCGCCCAGATAGCGGGTGATCGCGCGCCGCATCAGGTACAGCAACGGGATCAGGGCGATGGCAAAGCCCATCTTGTACACGTAGTCGACGCTGCTGACGGCCAGGAACAGCGAGGTGGGCCATTTCTGCGGGCCCAGCACGAAGGCGATCCAGATCACCACGAAGCTGTCCACCAGCTGCGAGACGGCGGTCGAACCGGTGGCGCGCAGCCACACATGGCGCTCGCCGGTGGCCTGGCGGATGCGATGGAACACGGCCACGTCGATCAACTGGCCCACCAGGAAGGCCACCAGCGAACCGGCGATGGTCCACATGCCCTGGCCGAACACCGCCGCGAACGCGGCCTGGTAATCCGGCACGCCGTGCGCATCCATCGAAGTAACCCACCAGCTGGCCGGTGCCAGCGAGATGGCGGCGAACGCGAACAGGAACCCATAGGCGATGAGCACCACCGCCAGCCACGAGATGAAGCGCACGCCGCGCTTGCCGAAGAACTCGTTGATGGTGTCGGTCATGATGAACACCACCGGCCACAACAGCGTGCCGGCGGTGAAGCTCAACGATCCGGTCTGGCCGAACAGGTTCCAGTTCAGTGCATCGATGCCCAGCGTGTCTTCCAGCGCGAAGATCTTCACCCCGATCAGCTCGGCCAGCACCGCGTTGCCGCAGAAGAACGTGGCCAGGATGATGAACAGCAGGACCGCGCGGTCCTGCAGGGGGCGCGCGTAGGGCGCGTCGCTGGGCGTGCCGCTCACTCCGGGCGTTCGCCGGCGCGGGTGAAGGGCACGCTGGCCGGAGCCACCGCACCGCCGGAAATGATGAAGCTCATCGCCTGGTCGACGGTCCAGTCGGTCGGGGTGAGCAGTTCCACCGGCACGATTTCCAGGTAGCCCGAGGTCGGGTTGGGCGTGGTCGGCACGTACACCGCCGCCAGTTCGCGGTCGGTGCCCTGTTCCTTGATGACCCGGGTGACCAGGCCGACCGACTTCATGTCACGGTGCGGGAAGTCGATGAGGACCACGCGCTGGGTGCTGCCCGGTTCGGTCTGCAGCATGTCCAGCAGCTTCTTGGCGCTGTCGTAGATGATGCTGGCCAGCGGGATGCGCTTGATGATGGCGCCGACCCAGCGCAGCAGGCGCTGGCCGACCACGCGACGGCTGGCCACGCCCACCGCCAGGATCACCAGCAGGGTGGCCAGCAGGGCGATGGTGTCCTGGATCCACTCGGCGTGGACCCAGCCCAGGTAGTGCGGGAAGCTGGTCGCGATCTGCTCGGACAGCGGCACCACCAGCGGGCTGGAAATGCCCGACAGCAACACGAAGACAAACTTCACCACGACCCAGGTCAGCCAGATCGGCAACAGGGTCAGCAGGCCGGTCAGGAACAGGCGCTGCAGGGAAGGGCGGGGGACCAGGGCGGGGGCTTCGAGCGACATGTGCGCATTGTAGCGGCCGATTGCGCTGGATTACGCTGGAAGGTCGGGGCGGGAGCCAGACAGGGAACGGATGCTGTGTTGAGGATTCTGCGCGGAGTGGGCTGGGCCCTGCTGGGCCTGGTCGGGCTGGTGGTGCTGCTGTGGAGCCTGTCGCGGCTCTGGCCGCTGCCGGCCGCCCAGCGTGAACAGGTGCGCTGGCTGGAGGACGTGCACCCGGCGCCGGGGAAGAACGGCTTCGCGCTGCTGTGGACGCTGCCCTTTGATGGCCTGGAACCTGCCCAGCGTGAGGCGGCGTTGGCCGTGGACGTGCGGCGCTGGCAGGCGGGCCCTGCGCCGGGGATGGCCGATTCGGCGCTGGCGGCCACGCACCCGGCCGTGGCGCTGGATCCGCAGGGGAAGTGTGGTCCTGCCGCAGGCGACTGCCTGGCGAAGGTGCGCGCCGACCTGCAGGGTTTCAGTGCTGCCCATGCCGGCCACCTGCAACTGCACGCGCGGTTGGACAGCCTTGCCGATGTCGACAACGTCGATACCCCGTTCGTTCCTTCGGGCAAGGCGTGGCTGATGCCCCTGCCGAACTACGCGCTGTTGATGGATGGCACCGGCGCGCACGCGCTGGCCTACGTGCAGGGCGACATCGCCGGCGCACTGGCTGGCAGCTGCCGTTCGGTGCAGATGGGGCGGCGCCTGATGCGCGGTGGCAACACGCTGATCGACAGCATGATCGGCGCGGCGGTGGTGCGGACCCATGTGCAGCTGCTGGCCGCCATGCTGGCCGGGCTGCCACCGGACCAGGCGCTGCCGGCCGCCTGCGAGCGCGCGCTGCAGCCGATGGATGCCGATGGGCAGAGCCTGTGCAGGGCGATGCAGGGCGAGTTTGCGATCAGCAAGGCCGCCATCGATGCATCGCTGCAGCAGGCCGGCACCGTGCTGATGCTGGATCGCGAACACACCCTGGGCCGCATCGCGTTGAACCTGGGATGGGCCTGCGACCCGGCCACCACTGGCCGGCTGGCGGCCGACATGCCGGTTGTCGTGGGCAGCGTGGGCCGATGGGACGTCGGCTGCCTGTCCAACATGATCGGCTGTGTCCTCGGTGACATCGCCGCGCCGGCCTACCAGGATTACGCCGCACGCAGCCAGGATGCGGCGGCGTGGCTGCGCCTGCTGGGCGCCCAGCGCTGGCTGCGGCAGCAGGCGGATGCACCGGAGCAGGCGTTGCAACGCTTGCCGGCGCGCTGGCGCTCACCCTCGCGGACGCCGGTGCTGTCGGCCGATGGAAAGCACCTGCAGGTGCCGCGACGGGCGCGCGACATGCCGGCCGGGGCAGCGCCGCTGTTGTCGGTGCCGCTGTAGATCAGGCGGCGTTGGCGCGCGCCTGCGGCTTCAGGCGCACGTAGACCTGCTTGCGCACGCGGGCGACGACGTCGCCGGAGGCATCGACCACGTCGTTGCTGAACCAGCGCAGCACCTTTTCGCCGTTGGCCGCCTCGGCGCGCAGCTCATCCAGCACCGCCTCGTCGATATGGAAGGCGGTGCGGACGGTGCCGCGCCCGGGCTTGAGGAATTCGATGGCCCCGGCGCGATCCCACACGTAGTAGTCGCGGCCCAGGGTGTGCATCAGGCCGAGCATCCAGAACGGATCGGTCATCGCGAACAGGCTGCCACCGAAGTGCGTGCCGACATAGTTGCGGTTCCAGGGGCGCATCCGCAGCTCCACCTCGATCTGCCGGTAGTCCGGTGTGATGCGGGTGACATGGATGCCGGTGAACAGGAACGGCGGCCACAGGTTGATGCCGAGGCGGAAGGTGCTGGCTTTCATGGGCGGGCGGGGGCGGGGGCGAGGACTCGAGTCTAACCATTCGCATGCGTATGTTGAACCCCGGCCCGCCATTCGTAGAGTCGAGCTTGCTCGACTGCCTGCGCCGTGGCTGTTCGTAGAGTCGAGCTTGCTCGACTGGCTTTCCTACATAAGCGGCCATCGACACCATCCATACGGATAGTCGCCCAACCGAGACGCCAGGCCGGCGCGTACCGGATTGCCCATCACATAGAGGACCTGCTGGCGGATATCGTGCTCGTCCCGGATCCAGTGTTCGTAGTAGCCGCGTTGCCAGACCGGCGCACGTCTACCGAGTGCCGCGTTGATGGCAATGGCCGACCGCGACTTCAAGGACTGCACACACGGCCCCAGCGCACCTTCGCGCAGTTGCATGACCCAATGGAAGTGGTTGGGCATGATGATCCAGGCAAAGGATCGGCTTGCTCCGCGCGCGTCACTGGCCTTGAACTGATCCATCAGCACGCCGGCACATTCCGGTGCGGCAAACAACGGGCGGCGGCCTGCAGCCACGCTGGTGATGACATGGAAGTGGCCAACCACTGAAGTACGGCAACGCAGGAGGGCGGGACTGGGCATGGCCCAGAGTGGCGGATCACTTTGGAAGTGGCCCTAGGGAAAAGCGGAATCTGCTGTCGGAGGAATCGAGGAGGGCAGTCGAGCAAGCTCGACTCTACGGGCACAACGGCAACGGCCAGTCGAGCAAGCTCGACTCTACGGGCACAAAGGCAACGGCCAGTCGAGCAAGCTCGACTTTACGGGTCACCACTCATGGCATATCCGTCACGGCCGTTGTCCTTGGCGCGGTACAGCGCGGCGTCGGCGCCTTCGACGAAATGGTGGGGATGCAGACTGCCATCGGGTACGCGCGTGTACACGCCGATGGTGAGGGTGATGCCGGCACCGCGGCCGTCGCCCGGGGGCGGCAGTGCGCGCACGCCGGCGATCAGGTCTTCGACCACCAGGCGCGCGCCATCGGCTGGGGTGTCCGGCAGCACCAGCGCGAACTCGTCGCCACCGTAACGTGCGGCCATGTCGCGCGGGCGTCGCGCATGTGCAGCGATCAGCCGCGCGACATCACGCAGCACGCCGTCACCGGCCTGGTGGCCGTGGCGGTCGTTGTGATGCTTGAAATGGTCCACGTCGATCAGGGCCAGGCTCAGCGGCTTGCCACTGCGCCGCGCGGCATCGCATTCCTCCTGCAGGGCCTGTTCGAAACGCAGGCGATTGCCCAGCCCGGTCAGCGCATCGCGGTTGGCCTGGCGGTGCCAGGCCGAGATGCGCCAGACGGCCCACACCAGCAGGATCAGCAGCACGCCGAGCAGGGCGCTGGCCGGTGCCCACCACAGGTTGCCCACGCGCAGCAGCAGCCAGCCCAGCAGCGGAGCCAGCGGCAATGAGCACAGCGCGGCCAGCCACGGCAGGCGCAGGCCGAGCAGCATTACGCACAGCGCCGCCATCAGCCCGGACAGCACGTCCTGCGCGATGCGCGGCAGCACGTTGATCTGCTTGTCCTGCAGCAGCATCGAGGCAATGTTGGCCTGGTACTCGCTGCCGCTCATCCAGTACTCGCGGGTGGTCGGGGTCAGCAGGCGCGGTGCGATGCCACTGGCGGTCATGCCGACCACGATGCGGCGGCCATGCAGCAGCGACGCCTCGACCTGGCCATCAAGCACATCGGCGTAGGAGACATGCGGCAGCCGCTCGGGCGGGCCGGCATAGCGCACGCGCACGTAGTCGTCGCGACGCCATTGATAGGGCGAGTCGAGTGCAGGCGCGGGGTCGGCGAGGCCATGCATGCGCTGGGCCGGGAGGCCGGACAGCGCCAGCCCCAGCGCTGGCCAGTGAGGCTGGCCGATGCCGGCGCGCAGGTAGACACCGCGCGCCACGCCATCGCCATCGACTTCCACGTCACTGTGGCCGATGGCCGCGGCGCTGGCGGCGATCAGCGGGATGGGCAGCAGTTCTTCGGCCAGGCGGTCGCCTGCCGCCGGCGCCGCCAGCACCGGCAGCACCACGCGTCCATTGCGTCGGATGGCTGCGGCCAGTTCGGCATCCTGTCGCGCGTCGCGGCGGTCCGGCTCGGACAGCATCAGGTCCAGCGCTACCCGTTCGACACCGGCATCGGTCAAGCGGTCCAGCAGCCGTGCATGCACCGAGCGCGGCCACGGCCACTGGCCGATGCGCTGCAGGCTCTCTTCGTCGATGGCCACGATCAGCACGCTGGGGTCGGGGCGGTAGTCCCAGTCGCCCACCAGCAGGTCGTAGGTGGCTTCATCCTGCCGCCACAGGAACTGCCCGTGGCTGACCACCGCCGTGGCGATGCCGGCCAACAGGGCCAGCAGGATGCGCCGCGACCAGGGCAGGGGCGAGCGCCTCACAGCAGCAGCCACAACAGCAGGGCACTGCCGCCGGCGCCGTAGCACAGCCGGCACGGCAGCTTGACCTGCTGGGCGGGTGAGAACGGACCGGCGTGGCCGTCGTCGTCGATGTACTGCACGCGCACGTGCAGGGTGCCGCGCCAAGGTCGCTTGAAGCTGACCTGCGGCTGCGCCAGCGTTTCATCCACCAGTGGCGCCTTGAAGTCACCGCGGCGGTCCACCTGCACGCGGTAGCGCTGGCCTTCGCTGCCGGCCTGCCAGCGCAGGGTCAGCTCGCCGTGGGCAGCTTCGGGCGGCTGCAGGGCCGGGTCGACCGGATCGTCGGTGAGCTGCAGGGGCAGCGCCTGCCCGAACGGCCCCTGGTGGCCCTGGCCATCGCGCGAGGCAACGCGCCAGAAGTACTGTCCCGGCGGCAGCGGCGTGGCCAGGCGCAGGTCGGTGCCAGTACTGGCCTGCTGCTGCAGCGGTTGCAGGAAGCGTGGCTCGCCGGCGATCTGCAGCACGCTGCTGCTCGCGCCCGGGGCCTGGGTCCAGCGGAAGCGCGGCCGGTCACTGTTGACGGCCTGGCCGTGCAGGGGCGACACGGTCAGCGGCGGTGGCGGCTGGTCGCTGAGCAGAAAGTCGGCGCTGGCATCCAGGCCTTCCACGCCCTGCGCATCGACGGCGCGCAGCAGCAGCCGCAGGGCGCCGGGCGGCAGGTCGTCGATGACCAGCGAGGTGCCGGCGGTGGTGGCCGCGAACAGCAGGATCTCCGGCGTGGCGGCCAGCACCACTTCGACCCGGTAGTGGTCGGCAGCGGGCACCGGCTCCCATTCCAGGCGTGCCGGCAGCGGCGCCAGCGTGGTGGCATCGCTGCGCAGCCGCGGCGCGGGCAGCAGCGCGGATACGGCTTCAGGTGCCGCATCGGCGCTGGCGCTGCGGCTGGCCTGGCCCGGGCGCACCAGCCGCTGGCCGTGCGGATTACCTACCTGCACGCGGCCTTCCAGTACTTCGGTGGCACCGACCTGCGTGCCATCGCCGGCACTGACCCGGAACACCGTGCCGCGCACGCTGCTGGTGGCTGCGGGGGCATCGATGATGTAGCGCGACGCCGGGCCGCGGGCGGGAGTGACGCGGTTGCTGGCCCGGCCCTGCTGCAGGCGCACGCGGGTATCGACCATGCCGGTGCGGCCGTAGCGGCTCAGCTGGTCCAGGCGCAGCCGCGAGTGCTCGCGCAGCTGCAGGCGCGAGGCATCGGCGAATTCAAGGGTGACGCTGGCATCGGCCGCCGTCTGCACGGTGTCGCCGATGTGCAGCCGCTCGCCGGCGAGCAGGGCACGGGTGGCACTGCCATTGGCAGCGGCCAGCTGCACGGTGCCGCGCACGGCCAGCACGCGCGCGGGGGCCGGTTCGACCCGCAGCCAGCTGACCGGGAAGCGCAGCAGCCCGCCGGGCGGCAGGCGGTAGGGGTTGTCGATGCGGTTGTGCTGTTGCAGCTGTTGCCAGGGCACGTCCGCCTTCAGGTACAGGCCGCCCAGATCCCAGAGGGTATCGCCGGGGCGGACCCGGTAGTTCCAGTCCTGTGCGGCGGCGAGGCCCGGCAGCAGGAGCAGGGCGCACAGCAGTGCGGCGAAACGGCGGGCGAGGGAAGACGACGAACGGCCAACGGTCACGGAGTGCTGTCCCGGCTGTGCGGGGGCGCAGCTGCAAGACCCCATGGCCCCGACCTCATCCCCCCGAATGGATCGTAGCGGCCAAAAGGCCGCTACCGATCACATTATTGCCCGCGTTCAGTGCAGGAATTCTGAACGGAGCGTACCTTCGTTCAGAACAGCAGCGAGGCCATCTTCCGGCGGTAGCGGCCGACCAGGTCCTCGTCGGTGATGACGTTGAAGGCATCGATCAGCACCTTGCGCGGCAGGCCTTCGGCGAAGGTGCGGTCGATCCGCAGCATCTCCAGGAACTGCTCGAGCGCGGCTTCGTCGTGGCCGCCGAGCAGCAGCTGCACGCCGCGCAGATGGCGGGCCTGCAGGTCCTTGCCATCGGCGGCGATGCGGGCATCCAGGGCCTCGGCCGAGGGCGCATCCTTCAGCGCGGTGGCGAAGGCCAGGCGCGCACGGCCGCGCACCGCGCGGTCATCGGTGGCCAGGTTGGCGGGCAGGGCATCGATCAGCGTGCCGGCTTCGTCCACGCCACCCACCTGCAGCAGGGCCAGGGCCAGGTCCAGCTTCAGCTCGTCCTTGTCCGGTTCGGCGGCGATCTGCGCACGCAGCACGTCCACCTGCGCCTGCGGGTCCAGCGGCGCCTCGTCTTCGGCCACGGTGTCGCCGATATCGGCCGGCACGACGCCGTGCTGGGCCAGGAACTCGCGCAGCTGGCCTTCGGGGATGGCGCCCGGGAAGCCGTCCACCAGCTGGCCGCCCTTGACCAGGAACACGGTCGGGACCGAACGGATCTGGAAAGCGGCAGCGATCTGCTGCTCGGCGTCGACATCGACCTTGGCCAGCTCGAACGCGCCGTTGTACTCGGCCGCCAGCTTTTCCAGCATCGGGCCCAACGTCTTGCACGGGCCGCACCAGGTGGCCCAGAAGTCCACCAGCACCGGCGTCTGCAGGGATTTCTGCAGCACCTCGGCCTCGAAGGTCGCGGTGGTGGCGTCGAATACGTGTGTCGTCGTCTCGGTCATGGGGGAGATATCGCCTGGCAACTGGAGACCGATTCTATGGTGTCGATCCATGTCGGTCTCAACCCTGTCGTCACACCCGGCACGGGCAAACGCGCCATGGCTTGGCGGTTGTCGTGCCTGCCGCGACAATGCAGCGGTCTTTCATTACAGGTGGGTCCGCGCGATGTCCGTGCTCTGGCTTGATCGTTGGTTGGGGCTGCTGGCCGCCGTGTTGTTCGTGCTGGCCGTGCTTGGTTTCGGCGCGGGGCTGGCCGGCTACGCCCAGGCCGTGCACCCGGTGGCGCTGCTCGGTGCCCAGGGCGTGCCGCATGCGCTGGCTTTCAACCTGCTGGGCCTGGTGCTGCCGGGCGCGCTGGCGGTGGTGGTAGCCGAGCGCCTGCGCCGGCAATTGCCGGTGGGGGCGGGCTGGGCACCGCGGGTGGGCAGCCAGATGCTGCTGCTGGCGGGATTGGCCTTCGCGGCCATGGGCCTGCTGCCGCTGGACCCGGAAGACCTGCATGGCGGCGCCAGCCAGCTGCATGCCAGCGCCTGGATGGTCTGGGTGCTCGGCTTCGTGGTCGGCACGCTGATGCTGGGCATCCCGCGCCTGCGTGGCGGGCACGGGCGCGCGATGGCCTTGCTGGCCCTGGGCTGCGGCGCGCTGGCCGGCCTGGCCGCGTTTGCCCTGCAGGGCGTGCTGCCGGCGCCGCTGGCGCAGCGGCTGGCGTTCGCCTGCTGGGCGGTCTGGCTGGCCCTGGCCCTGCCGCTGTCGCGGGCGCGCTGAGACGGCGGCCGGGCGACCGCCGCGCGGGGCTTTCCGGCCCGGGATTGGAGACGTTTGCCGCACTGCGGTACGCTGTACCGCTTTGCCGCCGCAACCGCGTGTTACATGACCAGCGCCGAACCCAACGTTTACGACCCGCAGCAGGTTGAATCCGCCGCCCAGAGCTTCTGGGATGCCACCCGCGCCTTCGAGGTCGACGAGACCTCGGACAAGCCGAAGTACTACTGCCTGTCGATGCTTCCGTACCCGTCCGGCGCGCTGCACATGGGTCATGTGCGCAATTACACGATCGGCGACGTGATCAGCCGCTACAAGCGCATGACCGGCCACAACGTGCTGCAGCCGATGGGCTGGGACGCGTTCGGCCTGCCGGCGGAAAACGCCGCGATCAAGAACAAGACCGCGCCGGCGGCGTGGACCTACAAGAACATCGACCACATGCGCAGCCAGCTGCAGTCGCTGGGCTATGCCATCGACTGGTCGCGCGAGTTCGCCACCTGCCGCCCGGACTACTATGTCCACGAGCAGCGCATGTTCACCCGCCTGATGCGCAAGGGCCTGGCCTACCGCCGCAACGCGGTGGTGAACTGGGACCCGGTCGACCAGACCGTGCTGGCCAACGAGCAGGTCATTGATGGCCGCGGCTGGCGCTCCGGTGCCCTGGTCGAGAAGCGCGAGATCCCGCAGTGGTTCCTGCGCATCACCGATTACGCCCAGGAACTGCTGGACGGCCTGGATGAGCTGGACGGCTGGCCGGAATCGGTCAAGACCATGCAGCGCAACTGGATCGGCCGTTCCGAAGGCCTGGAAATCCAGTTCGACGTGCGCGATGTCGACGGCAGCGCGCTGGACCCGCTGCGCGTGTTCACCACCCGCCCGGACACGGTGATGGGCGTGACCTTCGTGTCGATCGCCGCCGAACACCCGCTGGCGCTGCACGCGGCGAAGAACAACCCCGAACTGGCGGCGATGCTGGCCGACCTGAAGCAGGGTGGCGTGTCCGAAGCCGAACTGGAAACCCAGGAAAAGCGCGGCATGGATACCGGCCTGCGCGCCGTGCACCCGGTCACCGGCGAACAGGTGCCGGTGTGGGTGGCCAACTTCGTGCTGATGGGCTACGGCACCGGCGCGGTGATGGCCGTGCCCGGCCACGACCAGCGCGACAACGAGGTGGCCAACAAGTACGGCCTGCCGATCGTGCAGGTCATCGCCCTGAAGGATGCGCGCAACGACGATGAGCGTACCTGGGACGCCACCCGCTGGCAGGACTGGTACAGCGACAAGAGCCGCCAGACCGAACTGGTCAACTCGGCCGAATTCGACGGCCTGGACTTCCAGGGTGCCTTCGAAGCGCTGGCCGAGCGTTTCGAGCGCAAGGCCCAGGGCCAGCGCCGCGTCAACTACCGCCTGCGCGACTGGGGCGTGAGCCGCCAGCGTTACTGGGGTTGCCCGATTCCGGTGATCTACTGCGCCAAGTGCGGCGCGGTGCCGGTGCCGGAAGAACAGCTGCCGGTGGTGCTGCCGGAGGACGTGGCCTTTGCGGGTACCGGTTCGCCGATCAAGACCGACCCGGAATGGCGCAAGACCACCTGCCCGGACTGCGGCGGCGCGGCCGAGCGCGAGACCGACACCTTCGACACCTTCATGGAGTCGAGCTGGTACTACGCCCGTTACACCTCGCCGGGCGCCCGTGATGCCGTCGACAAGCGCGGCAACTACTGGCTGCCGGTGGACCAGTACATCGGTGGCATCGAGCACGCGATCCTGCACCTGATGTATTTCCGCTTCTACCACAAGCTGCTGCGTGACGCGCGGATGGTGGACAGCAACGAACCGGCGCGCAACCTGCTGTGCCAGGGCATGGTGATCGCCGAGACCTACTACCGCCCGAACCCGGATGGCTCCAAGGACTGGATCAACCCGGCCGACGTGGACGTGCAGCGCGACGAGCGCGGCCGCATCACTGGCGCCACGCTGATCGCCGACGGCCAGCCGGTGGTGGTCGGTGGCACCGAGAAGATGTCCAAGTCGAAGAACAACGGCGTGGACCCGCAGGCGATGGTCGGCAAGTACGGCGCCGACACCGTGCGCCTGTTCTCGATGTTCGCCGCGCCGCCGGAACAATCGCTGGAGTGGAACGAAGCGGGCGTGGACGGCATGGCCCGCTTCCTGCGCCGCTTGTGGGCCCAGGTGCACAAGCACGCTGCCGACGGTGCCGCCCCGGCACTGGACGTGGCCGCGCTGGATGCCAACCAGAAGGCACTGCGCCGCAAGACCCACGAGACCATCGGCAAGGTCGGCGACGACTACGGCCGCCGCCACAGCTTCAACACCGCCATCGCTGCGGTGATGGAGCTGATGAACGCACTGGCCAAGTTCGAGGACACCAGCGAACAGGGGCGCGCGGTGCGCCAGGAAGCGCTGCAGGCCGTGGTGCTGCTGCTCAACCCGATCACCCCGCACGCCAGCCACGCCCTGTGGCAGGTGCTGGGCCACGGCCAGACGCTGCTGGAAGACCAGCCGTTCCCGCAGGCCGACAGTGCCGCGCTGGTGCGTGATGCGCTGACCCTGGCCGTGCAGGTCAACGGCAAGCTGCGTGGCACCATCGATGTGGCCGCCGACGCCGCGCGCGAGCAGGTGGAGGCACTGGCCCTGGCCGAGCCGAACACCGCCAAGTTCATGGAAGGCCTGACGGTGCGCAAGATCATCATCGTCCCCGGCAAGATCGTGAACATCGTCGCTGCCTGATGCACCCGGCACCGGCCGCCGCCCTGGCGGCCGGTGCGTTGTCGCCATGCCACGGCCACGTGCCGATGGCCCTGCGTTCACGCGTCCTCGGGCACGCTGTCTGTTGCCGTGATCGCCCGGCTCCGCCAGACTGTTCCCATGACCCGAATTCTGCTTGCCCTCGTCCTTGTCCTCGGCCTTGCCGGCTGTGGCTTCCACCTGCGCAACAAGTTGATGCTGCCGACCGACACCGCGCCGGTGAAGGTGGTCTCCACTGCGCCCTACAGCGAGCTGGTCAAGCTGTTGAACCGCAGCCTGCTGGCGTCCGGTGCGAAGCTGGCCGACGAGGACAGCACGGATCCGGCGGCACAGCTGCAGGTGCTGTCCGAGCGCTGGGGTGACCTGCCCATCGCCATCGACGCACAGGGCCGCGCACAGGAATACAGCCTGCGCTATGCGGTCATCTTCATCTTCCGCCGCGAGGACGGCAGCGAGCTGGTGCCGCAGCAGGTGATCGAACTGTCGCGCGACTACGTGTCGCCGCCGACCGACGCCACCGGTACCACCACCGAACGCGAGATCCTGGCCGACGAGCTGCGCCGGGAAATGTCCGCCTCGATCATCCGCCGCATCGACAGCGTGGTGCGTGCCGAGCTGGAACGCGGCGGCAGCCTGTCCGCACCGAAGCCGTCCGTGTCGACCGATGGCGAACCGGCCACCGTGCCGGCGCCGGTCAAGCCCTGAGCTGCCGCATACGATGGAACTGCGACCGGAACAGCTGGCCAGCCAGGGCGGTGACACCGCGCTGGCGCCGGTGTACCTGATCGCCGGCCCGGAAACCCTGCGCGTGCTGGAAGCCGCCGATGCGGTGCGCGCCCGCGCCCGCGCCAGCGGCGTGGACGAGCGCGAGGTGTTCGACGCCGACGGCCGCGATTTCGACTGGAACCAGCTTGATGCCAGCTTCAATGCGCCGAGCCTGTTCAGTGCGCGACGCCTGGTGGAAGTGCGCCTGCCCAGCGGCAAGCCGGGCAAGGACGGCGCCGAAGTCATCAGCCGGTTCTGCGCCGACCCGGCGCCGGACGTGGTGCTGCTGATCACCGCCAACGAATGGAGCAAGGCCCACCAGGGCAAGTGGGCCGAGGCGGTCAACCGCGTCGGCGTGCTGTCGGTGGCCTGGGCGATCAAGCCGCATGAGCTGCCGGACTGGATCGAACGCCGCCTGCGCAGCAAGGGCCTGCGCGCCGATGGCGCGGCGGTGCAGCGCCTGGCCGAACGCGTGGAAGGCAACCTGCTGGCCGCCGCGCAGGAAATCGACAAGCTGGCCCTGCTGGCCGACGGCCAGCCGCTGGACGTGGAACGGATGGAATCGCTGGTGGCCGACGCCGCCCGCTACGACGTGTTCCGTCTGGTCGAAGCAACGTTCTCGGGCCAGCCGCAGGCGGTGCTGCGCATGCTGGCCGGCCTGCGTGGCGAAGGCGAGGCCGTGGCCGCGCTGATGCCGATCGTGATCCGCGAGCTGCTGGCCGGTGCCGGCCTGGCGCGGGTGCAGGCCCGCGGCGGCAACCTGGCCGCCGAAATGAAGTCGCGCGGCATCTGGGAATCGCGGCAGGCGCCGTACAAGCGCGCGCTGCAGCGGCACCCTGAGGGCAAGCGCTGGGAGCGCTTCGTGGCCGAGGCGGGTCTGGTCGACCGCATCGCCAAGGGCCGCGCCGACGGTGACGCCTGGCTGGCGCTGGAGCGGCTGCTGGTGGCGGTGGCCGAAGCCCGCGCCGTGCGCCTGCTCGCGCGCGCCTGAGTGATGAGCCTGCGGATCTACTACGGCGGCACCTTCGATCCGGTGCACCTGGGCCATCTGGCCATCGCGCGCGCCGCACGCGACGAACTGCAGGTGGCCGTGCGCATGTTGCCGGCCGCCGACCCGCCGCACCGCGCGGCCCCGGGCGCCACCGCCGAACAACGCTGCCGCATGCTGTCGCTGGCCATCGGTGACGAGCCCGGCCTGCTGCTGGACCGCCGCGAGCTGGACCGGGCCGCACGTGATCCCGGCCGCCCGTCCTATACCGTGGACACCCTGCGCGAGCTGCGCGCCGAACTCGGCCCGAGCCGGCCGCTGGCCTGGCTGGTGGGTGCCGACAGCCTGCTGGCCCTGCCGGCCTGGCATGAATGGCAGGCGCTGTTCGGCCTGGCCCATTTCATCGTGGCCGAGCGCCCGGGCAGCCCCCTGCGCGATGCCGTCGCCGGCGAGCTCGGCCAGGCCTTGGAGGGCCGGTGGGCCGACAACGAGCAGTCGCTGTTCGCCAGCCCGGCCGGGCGCGTGCTGCGCCTGCACCAGCCCCTGCGCGGTGAATCGGCCAGCGCCGTCCGCACCCAGATCGCCGCCGCCGGGCCCTGGCGGGCCATGCTGCCGCCGGCGGTGGCCGACTACGTGGCCGACCAGCGCCTGTACCGGCCCGATACGCCCTGAATGCATGCCGTGAATGGCGCAGGCGCGCCATGCCCGTATAATCGCCCCCACGTTTATCGAGTCGATCCACTTTGAGCAACCAGACCCAGCCCCAGACCATCAAGGTCGATCTGCCCAGCCCGCCGCCCTCCGTGCCGGAACTGCTGGCCAGCGTCCGCCAAGCCACCGAAGACCTGAAGGCCAAGGACCTGGTCGAGATCGACGTGCGCGGCCGGTCCAGCGTGGCCGACTACATGATCGTCGTTTCGGGCACCTCGACCCGCCACGTCAAGTCGATCGCCGATGAAGTCGTGCGCTTCGCCAAGAACATCGACGTGATGCCGCTGGGCGTGGAAGGCGAGCGCGAAGCCGAGTGGGTGCTGGTCGACCTGGGTGACGTCATCGTCCACGTCATGCTGCCGCGCGTGCGCGAGTTCTACGCGCTCGAGCGCCTGTGGACGGTTGGCGACCAGCCGCCGCCGAGCGACGACGACGAAGTGGCCTGAGCCACGGCGTTGCTGTACCCCTTCGAGGGGGGGGGGGGGGGGGGGGGGGGGGGGGGGGGGGGGGGGGGGGGGGGG
>NZ_JACVTT010000095.1:0-17160 GCF_016624665.1 Stenotrophomonas sp. S39
GCGCCCGAACGCACAGCCGCCAGCGGCTGGGCCGGGCCCCGGAGGGGGTTCACGGCGTGTCCCGCGCCCCTGCCGCGCCCGGCCAAGCCAATAAATCAAACCGGGCAGTTCGCGACCAACCCACCCCACCCAACCCAACCGACCTGCCACGAGGGGCTGCGCCGTTCGCTGAAAACCCATGTAACCGCTTACAAGCAAACGGGTTTTTCCCGTAACGGGTATCATGGGCGGCTGACTTCATACAGGAGCCACCCGCTCATGCGCCGCAAGATCGTCGCCGGAAACTGGAAGCTGCACGGCAGCCGTCAATTCGCCACTGACCTGCTGGGCCAGGTGGCTGCGGGGCTGCCCAAGGCCGGGGTGGAGGTCGTCATCCTGCCGCCGCTGCCCTACCTGGGCGAGCTGGTCGAGGACTTCGGCGGGACCGGCCTGGTGTTCGGTGCCCAGGACGTCAGCAGCAACGAGAAGGGCGCCTATACCGGGGAGGTCTGCGCCGCCATGCTGCATGAGGTCGGTGCCCGCTACGGCCTGGTCGGCCACTCCGAGCGCCGCCAGTACCATAATGAAAGCAGCGAGCTGGTCGCGCGCAAGTTCGCCGCCGCCCTGCATGCCGGCCTGGTGCCGGTGCTGTGCGTGGGTGAAACCCTGGAACAACGCGAGGCCGGGCAGACCGAGGCGGTCATCGCTGCCCAGCTGGCCCCGGTCCTGGCCCTGGTCGGGGGCGAGGGTTTCGCCACTGCCGTGGTCGCCTACGAGCCGGTGTGGGCCATCGGCACCGGCAAGACCGCCAGCAAGGAGCAGGCGCAGCAGGTCCACGCGTTCATCCGTGGCGAAGTGGCGCGCATCGATGCTAGAATCGCTGATTCACTGCCCATTCTTTACGGCGGCAGCGTGAAGCCCGACAATGCCGGGGAACTGTTCGCGCAGCCGGATGTCGATGGTGGGCTGGTTGGCGGCGCCTCCCTGGTGGCCGCGGACTTCCTGGCCATCGCGCAGGCGGCGGCTGCGAACTAACTCTACAAGTATTGTCCGAGGGCGGATTCCCAATGCTGATGTTGATCCTCAATGTCGTCTACGTGCTCGTGGCCGTGGCCATGATCGCGCTCATCCTGATGCAGCGTGGTTCGGGTGCGGCGGCTGGTTCGGGCTTCGGCGCTGGCGCCTCGGGCACTGTGTTTGGTGCGCGTGGCGCGTCCAACTTCCTGTCCAAGTCGACCAAGTGGCTGGCCGTGGTGTTCTTCGGCATCAGCCTCTTCATGGCCTGGTATGCCGGTCACGGCAGCCGTCCGGCGGCCGAGCAGGACCTGGGCCTGATGTCCGCCCCGGCGGCCAGCGCTCCGGCCGCTCCGGCGGGTGAACTTCCGGCCGTTCCGAAGGCCGATGCGGTCCCGGCCGCCCCGGTTCCGGCCGCGACTGTGCCGGCTCAGGCGGAATCTTCGGTTTCTGGTGAAGAAAAGCCTTCGGAAGGCTCCCAGAAAGACTGAAGACGGTTACAATATGCGGCGCATCGGGTTATCTGACTGATGTGATCGTTTGCCCAGGTGGCGGAATTGGTAGACGCACTACCTTGAGGTGGTAGCGACTTAGGTCGTAGGGGTTCGAGTCCCCTCTTGGGCACCATTTGTAAGTAAAGCGGGTTCTCCTGGCGCGCAATGCGCCAGCCGTTTCCCGTCCACTCCCCCATGCCAAAGCGCCTGCAGGCGCGGCGGCAGAGGCAAGAGAGAATCGCTGTGCTGGCCGAATATTTGCCGTCTCTGCTGTTTCTGATCGTCGCGACCGGTATCGGCATCACGCTGATGCTGATCGGTCGATTCCTCGGTCCCCGCCGCCCCGATCTGGAAAAGCTCTCGCCGTACGAGTGCGGCTTCGAGGCCTTCGAAGACGCGCGCATGAAGTTCGACGTGCGCTACTACCTGATCGCGATCCAGTTCATCGTCTTCGACCTGGAAATCATCTTCATCGTGCCGTGGACCCAGGTCTTCATGGAGCTGGGCGCCCGTTCGCTCGTCACCATGGGCCTGTTCGTCGGCATGCTGTTCCTCGGTTTCATTTACGTCTGGAAGAAGGGAGCGCTGGAATGGGAGTGATTCAGACTCTCGATGGCCTCATGAACAACCCGGTCCCGGAAGGGCGGGTTGATGACATCCTGCGGCCGGAGGGCGACAACCCGCTGCTGGAAAAGGGCTTCGTCACCACCAGCGTCGACGCACTGCTGAACTGGGCGCGCACCGGCTCGATGTGGCCGATGACCTTCGGCCTTGCCTGCTGCGCGGTCGAGATGATGCACGCCGGCGCCGCGCGCCTGGATCTTGACCGCTACGGCGTGGTGTTCCGCCCGTCGCCGCGTCAGTCCGACGTGATGATCGTGGCCGGCACCCTGGTCAACAAGATGGCACCGGCGCTGCGCAAGGTCTACGACCAGATGCCGGACCCGAAGTGGGTCATCTCGATGGGCAGCTGCGCCAACGGCGGCGGCTACTACCATTACTCCTATTCTGTCGTGCGCGGCTGTGATCGCGTGGTGCCGGTGGACGTCTACGTCCCGGGCTGCCCGCCGACCGCCGAGGCGCTGGTGTACGGGATCCTGCAGCTGCAGAAGAAGATCTGGCGTACACAGACCATCGCCCGCTGACCCTTCCACACTACAAGAGCGCGCCAAGCCCCCATGGCAGAGCAAGCATCCTTCATCGACCGACTCTCCGCACGTTTCGCTGGTGCGAAGGTCATCGTGGTCGAACCCCGCGGCGAAGTGACGCTGGAGGTGCCTGCCGCCGAGTGGCATGCCACCGCGCTGGCGCTGCGTGACGAGTTTGGTTTCGAGCAGGCCGTGGATCTCTGCGGCGTCGATTACCTCGGTTATGGCTCCGACGAATGGGACACCGCTGACGTGTCCTCGCAGGGCTTCAGCCGCGGCGTCGAAGGCAAGGCCCAGGGCCGTTTCGCGTGGGGCGAGTTCCCCACCGAAGAGAACGGTGCCGACGGCGCGAGCCCGCAGCACATGCCGACCCAGCGATTCGCCGTGGTCGCCCAGCTGCGCTCCTACCAGCACAACCTGATGTTGCACCTGCGCTGCTTCGCCCCTGACGAAGCACTGCCGGTGGTGTCCTCGCTGACCGGCATCTGGCCGGGCCTGAACTGGTTCGAGCGCGAAGCGTTCGACCTGTACGGCGTGATCTTCGAAGGTCACCCGGACCTGCGCCGGATCCTGACCGACTACGGTTTCGTCGGCCATCCGTTCCGCAAGGACTTCCCGCTGATCGGCAACGTCGAAGTCCGCTACGACGAAGAAAAGAAGCGCGTGATCTACGAACCGGTCACCTCGGTGGAGCCGCGCGTCGGCGTGCCGCGCGTGATCCGCGACGACGCCCGTCTGCAGACCGCAGAAGGTGAGCGCGCGCAGGAGGCAGTGAAGTGAGCCACGTACACCAGGCCGGCGAAGCTTTCGCCAGCAACGCCGCCGAGAGCCGGCAGGAAATCCGCAACTACACCATGAACTTCGGCCCGCAGCATCCGGCCGCCCATGGTGTGCTGCGCCTGATCCTGGAAATGGACGGCGAAACCATCATGCGCGCCGACCCGCACGTCGGCCTGCTGCACCGTGGTACCGAAAAGCTGGCCGAGTCCAAGCCTTTCAACCAGTCGATCGGCTACATGGATCGCCTGGACTACGTGTCGATGATGTGCAACGAGCACGCCTACGTGCGCTCGATCGAAACCCTGATGGGGATCGAGGCGCCGGAACGCGCGCAGTACATCCGCACGATGTACGACGAAATCACCCGCATCCTGAACCACCTGATGTGGCTGGGCTCCAATGCCCTCGATCTGGGTGCGATGGCGGTCATGCTGTACGCCTTCCGTGAGCGCGAAGAGCTGATGGACTGCTACGAAGCAGTTTCCGGCGCGCGCATGCACGCGGCGTACTACCGTCCGGGCGGCGTCTACCGCGACCTGCCGGACCACATGCCGAAGTACAAGGAATCGCGCTGGCACAAGGGCAAGGCACTGAAGCAGCTCAATGCTTCGCGTGAAGGCTCGCTGCTGGACTTCCTGGAGAACTTCACCAACGAGTTCCCGGGTCGCGTCGACGAATACGAAACCCTGCTGACCGACAACCGTATCTGGAAGCAGCGTACGGTCGGCATCGGCGTGGTCAGCCCGGAACTGGCCCACCAGTGGGGCATGACCGGCGTGATGCTGCGCGGTTCGGGCGTTGCCTGGGATCTGCGCAAGAAGCGTCCGTACGCCAAGTACGATGCCGTCGATTTCGACATCCCGCTGGGCAAGGAAGGCGACTGCTACGACCGCTACCTGTGCCGCGTGGCCGAAATGCGCGAATCCAACCGCATCATCAAGCAGTGCGTGGCGTGGCTGAAGGCCAACCCGGGCCCGGTGATGGTGAAGAACTTCAAGGTCGCTCCGCCCAGGCGCGAGGACATGAAGGACGACATGGAAGCGCTGATCCACCACTTCAAGCTGTTCAGCGAAGGCTATTGCGTCCCGGCCGGCGAAACCTATTCGGCGGTGGAAGCCCCGAAGGGCGAGTTCGGCTGCTACCTGGTCTCCGATGGCGCCAACAAGCCTTTCCGCGTGCACCTGCGCGCGCCGGGCTTCGCCCACCTGTCCTCGATCGATTCGATCGTGCGCGGCCACATGCTGGCTGACGTGGTGGCAATGATCGGCACCTACGATCTGGTGTTCGGCGAGGTTGACCGGTAATGACGTCTGCCAAGCCAACGCCTGCTGCAGGCAGCCGGCGCAAGCCGGCGCCGCAGTTTCTGCAATTTCACGTTATGCATTTCGCTGAGGTCGGCCGATGAAGGCGACAGGTAATTTCGAGACGGCGCGCGACGTCGACCCGATGGTGGTGTTGAGCGACAAGACGCGCGCTCACATCGATCACTGGCTGTCCAAGTTCCCGCCGGACCGCAAGCGCTCTGCCGTGCTGCAGGGCCTGCACGCGGCCCAGGAGCAGAACGAGGGCTGGCTGACCGACGAGCTGATCGCCGGCGTGGCCAAGTACCTCGACCTGCCGCCGGTGTGGGCCTACGAGGTCGCCAGCTTCTACTCGATGTTCGAGACCGAGAAGGTGGGCCGCAACAACGTGGCCATCTGCACCAACATCAGCTGCTGGCTCAATGGCGCTGAGGACATCGTGCGCCATTGCGAGAAGAAGCTGGGCATCAAGCACGGCCAGTCCACCCCGGACGGCCGCGTCTACCTCAAGCGCGAGGAAGAGTGCCTGGCAGGCTGCGGTGGTGCACCGATGATGGTCATCAACGGTCATTACCATGAGCGTCTGACCCTGGAAAAGGTCGACGAGCTGCTGGACGGGCTGGAGTAAGGGCATGGCACATCACCACGAATCCAAGGGTCCGGTCGGCCCCGCGCCGCTGCCGCACCAGGTGGTCTACACCACCCTGCATTACGACACCCCGTGGTCGTACGAAAGCTACCTGAAGACCGGTGGCTATGCCGCCCTGCGCAAGATCCTCGAAGAGAAGATCCCGCCGGAGCAGGTCATCGAGATGGTCAAGGCCTCGGGCCTGCGCGGCCGCGGTGGCGCTGGCTTCCCGACCGGCCTGAAGTGGTCCTTCATGCCCAAGGGCAACATGCAGAAGTACATCCTCTGCAACTCGGATGAATCCGAGCCGGGCACCTGCAAGGACCGCGACATCCTGCGCTACAACCCGCATTCGGTCGTGGAAGGCATGGCGATCGCCTGCTACGCCACCGGCTCGACCGTGGGCTACAACTACCTGCGCGGTGAGTTCCACCACGAGCCGTTCGAGAACTTCGAACAGGCCCTGGCCGATGCCTATGCAAATGGCTGGCTGGGCAAGAACGTGATGGGCTCGGGCGTGGACATCGACATCTACGGTGCCCTGGGCGCCGGCGCCTACATCTGCGGCGAAGAAACCGCGCTGATGGAATCGCTGGAAGGCAAGAAGGGCCAGCCGCGCTACAAGCCGCCGTTCCCGGCGAACTTCGGCCTGTACGGCAAGCCGTCGACGATCAACAACACCGAAACCTACGGTTCGGTGCCGGCGATCATCCGCAACGGTCCGGAGTGGTTCAAGGGCCTGAGCCTGACCGCCAACGGCGGCCCGAAGTGCTTCTCGGTCTCCGGCTGCGTGCAGAACGGTGGCAACTTCGAAGTGCCGCTGGGTACCACCTTCGACGACCTGCTGGCGATGGCCGGTGGCCTCCGTCCGGGCCGCACCCTGAAGGGCGCGATCCCGGGCGGCGTGTCGATGCCGGTGCTGACCGCGGCCGAGCTGAAGGGCCTGCCGATGGACTACGACACCATCCGTGCACTGGGCTCCGGCCTGGGTTCGGGCGCCGTCGTGGTGCTGGATGACAGCGTCTGCTGCGTCAAGTTCGCCTGCCGCATCAGCCAGTTCTTCCACAAGGAGTCCTGCGGCCAGTGCACCCCGTGCCGTGAAGGTACCGGCTGGATGCACCGCGTGCTGGAGCGCATCGTCGCCGGCAAGGCCACGATGGAAGACCTGCACCAGCTGAAGGCGGTGGCCGGCCAGATCGAAGGCCACACCATCTGTGCGTTCGGCGAAGCGGCTGCATGGCCCATCCAGGGCTTCCTGCGCCAGTTCTGGGACGAGTTCGAGTACTACATCGTCAACGGTCATTCGATGGTTGACGGCAAGAAGGTGGAGGCAGCCGCTGCATGAGCGCGCAACCCGTAAATCCGAGCGTCCCACCCGATCACGTCACGATCGAGATCGATGGCAAGTCGCTGGTCGTGCCCAAGGGCTCGATGATCATCCAGGCCGCCGACAAGGCTGGCATCTCCATTCCGCGCTTCTGCTACCACGAGAAGCTGCCGATCGCCGCCAACTGCCGCATGTGCCTGGTGGACGTGGAGAAGTCGCCGAAGCCGGCGCCGGCCTGCGCCACCCCGGTGATGGACGGCATGAAGGTCGCCACCCGCAGTGAGACGGCGCTCAAGTTCCAGCGTTCGGTGATGGAGTTCCTGCTCATCAACCACCCGCTGGACTGCCCGATCTGCGACCAGGGCGGCGAGTGCGAACTGCAGGACGTCTCGCTGGGCTATGGCCGTTCGGTCAGCCGCTTCAACGAGCGCAAGCGCGTGGTGCCGGACGAGGACATGGGTCCGCTGGTCGCCACCGAGATGACCCGCTGCATCCAGTGCACCCGCTGCGTGCGCTTCACCGCTGACGTGGCTGGCACCTATGAACTGGGTGGCATGTACCGCGGCGAGAACCTGCAGATCGGTACCTACGACGGCAAGCCGCTGACCACCGAGCTGTCCGGCAACGTCGTCGACGTCTGCCCGGTCGGCGCGCTGACCAACAAGGTGTTCCAGTTCCGCGCCCGCCCGTGGGAACTGACCGCGCGCGAATCGCTGGGCTACCACGACGCCATGGGTTCGAACCTGTTCCTGCACGTGCGTCGCGGCGAAGTGCTGCGCACCGTGCCGCGCGACAACGAAGCCGTGAACGAGTGCTGGCTGTCCGACCGCGACCGCTACTCGCACCAGGGCCTGTACAGCGAAGACCGTGCGGTCAAGCCGCTGCGCAAGGTCAATGGCGAGTGGAAGGAAGTGAGCTGGGCCGAAGGCCTGGCCGCGGCCGCCGAGATCCTCAAGGCCCACCAGGGTGACCACCTGGGCGTGCTGGTGCACCCGTCGACCTCCAACGAGGAAGGCGCGCTGCTGGCCCGCCTGGCCAAGGGCCTGGGCTCGAACAACATCGACCACCGCATCAATAACCGCGATTTCTCCGACGCCGCAACCGCCGAAGTGTTCGGCCTGCCGCTGGCCGAGATCGAAGGCGCCGACCGCATCGTCATTCTTGGCAGCAACATCCGCCACGAACTGCCGCTGCTGCACGCCCGCCTGCGCAAGGCGCAGACGACCAAGGGCGCGAAGATCCACGTCGTCAACCCGGTGGACTTCGACTTCGCCTTCAGCGTTGCCGGCAAGCAGATCGTCGCCCCGTCGAAGTTCGTCGGCGCGCTGGCCAACGAAGAACTGCGTTCGGCCGTGCAGGGCGGTACCAACACCGTGCTGATCGTCGGTGGCATCGCCGAGAACCACCCGCAGGCCGCCGCGATCCGCGCCGCTGCGCGTGATTTCGCTGCCGCTACCGGTGCCAAGCTGTGCCGCATCCCGCAGGGCGCCAATGCCGTGGGCCTGGCCCGCGCCGGCGTGCTGCCGGCCGGCAAGGACGTGGCCACCATGCTGGCGCAGCCGCGCCAGGCCTACGTGGTGTACGGCCTCGAGCCGGGCCTGGACTTCGCCAATGCCCCGGCCGCGCGCAAGGCGCTGGTCGGTGCCAAGGTGGTGGCCTTCAGCCAGTTCGCCTGCGTCTCCACCCGCGACGTTGCCGACGTCATCCTGCCGATCGGCGCGCTGCCGGAAATCGACGCCACCCTGACCAACCTCGATGGTCGCGAGCAGTCGGCCCGTGCCGGCGGCAAGCTGCCGGGCGAGGCCCGCGAGGGCTGGCGCGTGCTGCGCGCACTGGGCGGCGACATGGCGCTGGCCGGTTTCGACTTCACCGACCTGGCCGGCCTGCGTGCCAGCCTGGCGCCGGTGTCGGTCGCCGTGGCGGCCTCGGCCCAGCCGGCCGTTGCCGGCGAAGGCCTGGAAGTGGCTTCGACCGCTGCGATCTACCGCACCGATGCGGTGGTCCGCCGCGCCCCGGCGCTGCAGTCGCATCCGCTGAACAACGCCCCGCGCATCGTGCTGAACGCTGACGATGCCGCGCGCCTGCAGCTGCAGGAAGGGCAGATGGCCAAGGTCGGCACCGATGCCGGCAAGGCCACCCTGCCGGTGGTGGTCGACGCCCGCGTCGCTGCGGGTTCGGTCTGGATTGAATCGGGCCACGGCGCGACCGCGCCGCTGGGTGCCGCTCGCGTATCGGTGGTGGCTGCATGAACGAATTGCTGTTGAACGCGGTCGACCCGCTGCACCAGTGGCTGCTTGGCCTTGGTGATATCGGCGCGCTGATCTGGATCATCCTGAAGATCCTGGTGATCACCGTTCCGGTGATCATCTCGGTGGCCTTCTACGTGGTCTGGGAACGCAAGCTGATCGGCTGGATGCACGTCCGCCACGGCCCGATGTACGTGGGCATGGGCATCTTCCAGGCCTTCGCCGACGTCTTCAAGCTGCTGTTCAAGGAAGTGGTCCAGCCGAGCAGCGCCAACAAGGCGATCTACCTGCTCGCACCGCTGATCACCCTGGCCCCGGCCTTCGCGGCCTGGTCGGTGGTGCCCTTCGATTCGCAGATCGTGCTGTCCAACGCCAACGCCGGCCTGCTGTACCTGCTGGCGATGACCTCCCTGGGCATCTACGGCATCATCCTGGCCGGTTGGGCATCCAACTCGAAGTATGCGTTCCTGGGTGCGATGCGCGCCTCGGCGCAGATGATCAGCTACGAAATCGCGATGGGCTTCGCCCTGGTCGGCGTGATGATCGCGTCGGGCAGCCTGAACCTGAGCAGCATCGTGATGGCGCAGGCCGGCAATTCCGGCTTCTTCGACTGGTTCCTGCTGCCGCTGTTCCCGCTGTTCGTCATCTACTGGGTGTCGGGCGTGGCTGAAACCAACCGCGCGCCGTTCGACGTGGTGGAAGGCGAATCGGAAATCGTCGCCGGCCACATGGTCGAATACTCCGGCGGTGCCTTCGCCCTGTTCTTCCTGGCCGAATACGCGAACATGATCCTGATCAGCTTCCTGATCTCGATCTTCTTCCTCGGCGGCTGGCTGAGCCCGATCCAGGGTTGGGTCAACTTCGGTGATGTCTCGCCGCTGGTCGACTGGATCTGGAAGGGCGGCGCACCGTGGCTGTTCGTCAAGGTCTTCTTCTTCGCCAGTGCCTACATCTGGTTCCGTGCCAGCTTCCCGCGCTTCCGCTATGACCAGATCATGCGCCTGGGCTGGAAGGTCTTCATCCCGCTGGCCATTCTGTGGATCGCGGTTACCGCCGTCATGGTGTTCTTCGGCGTGATTCAAAAGGGCGTCTAAAGTGATGAACAGGATTACCCATTACTTCAAGAGCCTGCTGCTGCTCGAACTGCTGGCCGGTCTCTGGCTGACGCTGAAGTACAGCTTCAAGCCGAAGTACACGATGATGTACCCGATGGAGAAGTTCCCGCAGTCGCCGCGCTTCCGTGGCCTGCACGCCCTGCGCCGTTACCCCAACGGTGAAGAGCGCTGCATCGCCTGCAAGCTGTGCGAAGCGGTGTGCCCGGCACTGGCCATCACCATCGACTCGGCCAAGCGCGAGGACGGCACCCGCCGTACCACCCGCTACGACATCGATCTGTTCAAGTGCATCTTCTGCGGCTTCTGTGAAGAAAGCTGCCCGGTGGACTCGATCGTCGAAACCCACATCCTCGAGTACCACTTCGAGAACCGTGGCGAAAACATCGTTACCAAGCCGCAGCTGCTGGCCCTTGGCGATCGTCTCGAAAACGAGATCGCCGAGCGTCGTGCCGCCGATGCCGCTTACCGCTGAGGTCGAGAGATGGATTGGGTAAATATCGCTTTCTGGGTGTTCGCCATCGCGGCAACGGTTTCGGCCGGTGCGGTGATCAGCGTGCGCAACCCGGTTCACGCCGTGCTCTGCCTGGTGCTGACCTTCTTCTCCATCGCCTGCGTGTGGCTGCTGGTCGGTGCCGAGTTCCTCGGTGTCGCGCTGGTGCTGGTCTACGTCGGCGCGGTGATGGTGCTGTTCCTGTTCGTGGTGATGATGCTCGACATCGACCCCACGAACCTGCGTGAGGGCTGGGTGCGCTACCTGCCGGTCGGCCTGATCGTGGCCGTGGCCATGCTGGTGCAGATGCTGATCCTGATCGGGGTGAAGGGCAGGGCGGTCAACGCCTTCCCGGCGGACAACGCTGCGGCCCTGGCCGCGGACACGTCCAACATCACCTGGCTGGCACGCAGCCTGTTCACCGAATTCCTGCTGCCGTTCGAGTTCGCCGCCGTCATCCTGACCGTGGCCGTGGTGGCCGCCGTCATGCTGACCCTGCGCCGTCGTACCGGCGTGAAGAGCCAGAACCCGGGCGACCAGACGATGGTCAAGGCTGGCCAGCGCCTGCGCATGGTCAAGATGGACGCTGAAAAGCCGCTGGTCCACAGCAACACCAAGCCGGTCGCGGGCGACGAGGAGACCCAGGCATGATCACTCTCGGCCACATCCTGGCGCTGGGCGCGGTGCTGTTCTGCATCAGCCTTGCCGGCATCTTCCTCAACCGCAAGAACATCATCGTCCTGCTGATGTCCATCGAGTTGATGCTGCTGTCGGTGAACATCAACTTCGTCGGGTTCTCGCGCCAGCTGGGCGATCCGTCCGGCCAGCTGTTCGTGTTCTTCATCCTGACCGTTGCCGCTGCCGAGGCCGCCATCGGCCTGGCGATCCTGGTGACCCTGTTCCGTACACGCCGCACAATCAATGTCGGCGAAGTCGATTCGCTGAAGGGCTGATCCACAGATGGAAATCACTCTCTCCAAGAGTCTGTTGATCGCAGTGGTGCTTGCACCGCTGTTCGGCAGCATCATCGCCGGCCTGTTCGGTCGCCAGGTCAAGCGCTTCGGCGCACAGACCGTCACCATCCTCGGCGTGGCCATCAGCTGCGCCCTGTCGATGTACACCCTGTACCAGCTGGTCTGGGGCGGTGCGCAGCCGTTCAACCAGAACCTGTACACCTTCTTCGAAGTGGGCCAGTACTCGGCCCATGTCGGCTTCATGGTCGACAAGCTGACCGCGATGATGATGGTGGTGGTGACCTTCGTGTCGCTGCTGGTCCATATCTACACCATCGGCTACATGGAAGAAGACCCGGGCTACCAGCGCTTCTTCAGCTACATCTCGCTGTTCACCTTCTCGATGCTCACCCTGGTGATGAGCAACAACTTCCTGCAGCTGTTCTTCGGCTGGGAAGCGGTGGGCCTGGTGTCGTACCTGCTGATCGGCTTCTGGTTCAAGCGCCCGACCGCGATCTTCGCCAACATGAAGGCGTTCCTGGTCAACCGCGTCGGTGACTTCGGCTTCCTGCTGGGCATCGCCGGCGTGCTGTGGGTGTTCGGCACCCTGGATTACTCGCAGGTCTTCTCGCAGGCCGGCGCACTGGCCAGCCCTGAAGCCAAGATGCAGATCTGGGACGGCACCGTCTTCGGCATGCAGCTGCTGAGCGAGCCGGTCGTCTGGTCGATCGCCACCGTCATCTGCATCTGCCTGTTCATCGGCGCCATGGGCAAGTCGGCCCAGGTCCCGCTGCACGTGTGGCTGCCGGACTCGATGGAAGGCCCGACCCCGATCTCGGCACTGATCCACGCTGCGACCATGGTGACCGCCGGTATCTTCATGGTCACCCGCATGTCGCCGCTGTTCGAGCTGTCGCAGACCGCGCTGAACTTCATCCTCTTCATCGGTGCCACCACCGCGTTCTTCACCGGCCTGATCGGCATCGTGCAGAACGACATCAAGCGCGTGGTCGCGTACTCGACCCTGTCGCAGCTGGGCTACATGACGGTTGCACTGGGCGTGTCGGCCTACTCGGCCGCCGTGTTCCACCTGATGACCCACGCCTTCTTCAAGGCGCTGCTGTTCCTGGGTGCCGGCTCGGTCATCATCGCGATGCACCACGAGCAGGACATGCGCAAGATGGGCGGCCTGCGCAAGTACATGCCGATCACCTTCATCACCATGTGGATCGGTACGCTGGCCCTGGTCGGTACGCCGTTCTTCTCCGGCTTCTACTCGAAGGACACCATCATCGAGGCGGCCGAGATCCACGCCCATATCCAGAACAGCTGGGTGGCCACCTATGGCTACTGGGCAGTGCTGGGTGGCGTGCTGGTGACCAGCTTCTACAGCTTCCGCCTGCTGTTCATGACCTTCCATGGTCCGGAACGCTTCCGCGATGCGCACCATGATGACCACGGCCATGACGACCATCATGCCGCCGATGCCCATCATGCCGACGCGCACCACGGCGATGCCCATGACGACCACGGCCATGGCCACGGTCCGCATGAGCCGCACGAAACCCCGTGGGTGGTGACCCTGCCGCTGATCCTGCTGGCCATCCCCTCGATCGCCATCGGTTTCTTCAGCATCGGCCCGATGCTGCACGGCACCGACTGGGCCGGCCACCACGCCCACGAGGCGATCAAGGGCCAGGCGACCACGTTCTTCACCGGCATCGTCGATTTCTACGATCCGGCCAAGAACACCGTCGGCTTCCTCGGCGAGGAGTTCCATGGTCCGGTGGCGTTCGCGCTGCACGGCATGATGCTGCCGCCGTTCTGGCTGACCCTGGCAGGCTTCCTGCTGGCCGCGCTGTTCTACCTGTGGAAGCCGGACCTGTCGGGCAAGGCCCGCAGGACCTTCGCCCCGCTGGTCTCGGTGCTGGAAAACAAGTACGGCTTCGACAAGCTGTGGATCGATGGCTTCGCCGGTGGCAGCGTCAAGCTCGGCAAGGTCGCACGCTGGATCGACAGCAACATCGTCGATGGCGTGGTCAATCTCTCGGCACGTGTTGTGGACGTCGCAGCCGGCGTGCTGCGTCGTACCCAATCCGGTTTCCTCTATCACTACGCCTTCGCGATGATCATCGGCCTGATTGCCCTCCTGGGCGTGCTGATGCATTACCTGCGTTGATGACCTGTACGGAATAAGAAGACGTGTCGAACTGGCCCCTACTCAGTGTCCTCATCTGGCTGCCGATCCTCGGCGGTGCCCTGATCCTTGCGATCCGTGATGCGCAGACCGCCCGCTGGGCGTCGATCGGCGTGGCGCTGCTGACCTTCGTTGCGAGTCTCTCGCTGCTCAGCAGCTACAACCCGGCTGCCGATGGCATGCAGTTCGTCGAGACCCATGCGTGGATCCCGGCGTACAAGATCGGCTACAACCTGGGCGTGGATGGCATCGCCATCGCGCTGATCCTGCTGACCACCCTGGTCGGCGTGCTGGCCCTGCTGGGCGCCTGGAGCGCGATCGACAAGCGCGTCAACCAGTACGTGGCTGCCTTCCTGATCCTGGAAGGCGTCACCGTCGGCATCTTCTCGGCCACGGACGCGATGCTGTTCTACGTGTTCTTCGAGGCGATGCTGATCCCGATGTTCCTCATCATCGGTGTCTGGGGCGGCCCGCGCCGCATCTACGCCGCGATGAAGTTCTTCCTGTACACCTTCCTCGGCTCCGTGCTGATGCTGGTGGCGCTGATCTACCTGTACATGAAGGGCGGCAGCTTCCAGCTGGCCGATCTGTACGCGCTGCCGCTGAGCGCCAAGGAACAGACCTGGATCTTCTTCGCCTTCCTGATCGCCTTCGCGGTCAAGGTGCCGATGTTCCCGGTGCACACCTGGCTGCCGGACGCCCACGTGGAAGCGCCGACCGCCGGTTCGGTCATCCTGGCCGCCATTGCCCTGAAGATCGGTGGCTACGGCTTCCTGCGCTTCAACCTGCCGATCGTCCCCGATGCGTCGAGCGAGTGGGCCTGGCTGGTCATCGCCCTGTCGCTGATCGCCGTGATCTACGTCGGCCTGGTCGCCCTGGTGCAGGACGACATGAAGAAGCTGATCGCCTATTCGTCGATCGCGCACATGGGCTTTGTCACCCTGGGCACCTTCATCGCCCTGTGGCTGGTGCGTGAAGCCGGCAACGCCGATGCCGCCCGCCTGGGCCTGCAGGGCGCCATGGTGCAGATGATCTCGCACGGCTTCGTGTCCGGCGCGATGTTCTCCTGCGTCGGCGTGCTGTACGACCGCATGCACAGCCGCCGCATCGCCGATTACGGCGGCGTGGTCAACGTGATGCCGTGGTTCGCCACCTTCGCCATGCTGTTCTTCATGGCCAATGCCGGCCTGCCGGGCACCAGTGGTTTTGCCGGTGAATTCATGGTCATCCTGGCTGCGTTCCAGCGCAATCCGTGGATCGCCCTGGGCGCCGCCACCACCCTGATCATCGGTGCGGCCTACACCCTGTGGCTGTACAAGCGCATCTTCTTCGGCGAAGTGGCCAACAGCCACGTGGCTGAGCTGAAGGACATCAACGGCCGCGAATGGGCGCTGCTGACCGTGTTCGCCATCGGCGTGCTGGCCCTGGGCATCTACCCCAAGCCGCTGACCGACCTGATGGAGCCCTCGATCGCGAAGCTGGCGATGCAGATCGCATCCAGCAAGCTGCTGTAATTCCAGGATTTGATGATGACCACCTCGCCGCTGTTGCCATTGACCGCCGCTGACCTGCCACCGCTCGCTCCCGAGCTGGTGCTGATCGGCAGCGCCTTCGCCCTGATGATCCTCGACCTGTTCGTCAGCAACCGGAACAAGATCGTCACCCACCTGTTCTCGGTCGCTGCCCTGGCCGTGGTGCTGTTCATGCTCGCCACCGGCGTGGGCGGGCAGGGTGAGGTCTTCCACGGCATGTTCGTGCGCGACACCGCCGCGGATGTGATGAAGACCGGGATCGTGCTGCTCAGCGGCCTGACCCTGGTCTACGGCTGGCGCTACCTGCGCGACCGCAACCTGTTCCAGGGCGAGATCCCGGTGCTGATCCTGTTCGGCACCGCCGGCATGATGATCCTTGTCTCGGCCGGCAGCCTGCTGATGGTCTACCTGGGCCTGGAACTGCTGGCCCTGTGCTCCTACGCCCTGGTCGCCAGCAACCGCGACAGCGGCCTGGCCTCGGAAGCGGCGATGAAGTACATCGTCCTTGGTTCGCTGGCATCGGGCCTGCTGCTGTACGGCATGTCGCTGATCTACGGCGCCACCGGCAGCCTGCACCTGGACGCCATCCAGGCCGCCATCCCGCATTCGGAGGAACGCGTGCTGCTGGTCACCGGTGCGGTGTTCATGATCGCCGGCGTCGCCTTCAAGCTGGGTGCCGCGCCGTTCCACATGTGGCTGCCGGACGTGTACCAGGGTGCCCCGGCACCGATCGCGCTGTTCATCAGCTCGGCACCGAAGCTGGCTGCCTTCGGCATGGCGTACCGCCTGCTGGAAATGGGCGTGGGCCCGCTGTCCACCGAGCTGCAGCTGCTGATCGCCGGCCTGGCCGCCGTGTCGCTGGTCATCGGCAACCTGATGGCCATCGCGCAGAGCAACCTCAAGCGCATGCTGGCGTTCTCCACCGTCTCGCACATCGGCTTCCTGCTGATGGGCATCGCCGGTGGTGGCGCGCAGGGTTATGCCGCCGCGCTGTTCTACGCTCTGGCCTACGCCATCATGTCCACCGCCGCCTTCGGTGCGATCATCGCCCTGTCGCGCGCCGGCTTTGAAGCCGAGAACATCGAGGACTTCAAGGGCCTGAACGCCCGCAACCCGTGGATGGCCGGCCTGGTGCTGTGCATCATGGCGTCGCTGGCCGGCATCCCGCCGTTCCTGGGCTTCTGGACCAAGCTGGCCGTGCTCGGCGCAGCCGTCAACGGGGGCCTGCTGTGGCTGGCCATCCTGGGCGTGCTGTGCGCCGTGGTCGGCTGCTTCTACTACCTGCGCGTCATCAAGGTCATGTACTTCGATGAGCCGGTGGGCGAGGCCATGCCGCGCAACAACGACCGCGTGCTGGGCGTCGTGCTGGGCGTGAATGCCCTGGCACTGCTGGCCCTGGGCCTGGCCTGGAACCCGATCATGGTCTGGTGCCAGCAGGCATTTGCGCATCTTGCATAAAAGTTGACACAAAGCTGCGCGATTCGTGTAATATGCGCAGCCTGAGTTGTCACTGCAGCGGTTCAGCCAGAACATCGTTGCGGTAGCCCTCCTCGAAAGAGCAGGGCAGCAGTTCAAACACTTCCGGTGCGGGGTGGAGCAGTCTGGCAGCTCGTCGGGCTCATAACCCGAAGGTCGCAGGTTCAAATCCTGCCCCCGCTACCAAACATCGAAACGGCGCCAACCGGTTTGATGAATGAGGGAAAGCTTGCATGTTTTGAAGTTATCACTCATAATTCCGCTTCTGATGCGGGGTGGAGCAGTCTGGCAGCTCGTCGGGCTCATAACCCGAAGGTCGCAGGTTCAAATCCTGCCCCCGCTACCAAACATCGAAACGGCGCCAACCGGTTTGATGAATGAGGGAAAGCTTGCATGTTTTGAAGTTATCACTCATAATTCCGCTTCTGATGCGGGGTGGAGCAGTCTGGCAGCTCGTCGGGCTCATAACCCGAAGGTCGC